>NZ_JAPDCD010000015.1:0-100683 GCF_027705695.1 Aeromonas sp. QDB62
CGAAACCAATCAACAGGTTTCGGATTTTTACACATCAGGAGGATCGGTCAATGGATCCTTAACTGATCGGCATTAGGCCTTACGACCTCCCGTTTTTTCTAATTCACCCGCACCCAGTATCACACATCCGGGCATACGCTATTTTCCTGCGGCCGTTTGATCACGAATCCCCGCTCGATTCCGGCCTTGAATCCCAGCTTCTCGTAAAGCCGATGGGCAGCCTCGCGCCCCTCCCCCGAGAGCAGCATCACCTTGTAGCACCTCTGCTCCCACGCGAGGGACAACGCCTTCTCCAACACCCGCTGACTCAAACCACGACGGCGAAACCGCTTGGCGGTGATCACGTGCTCTATGATACCAAATGGCCTACCCTCGTTGGTCAGCGTCGGAACGATCCCCAGCTGACAGGTCGCTGCCAGCTGACCATCCACCTCGGCAACAATAAGCCGAATGCGGGGATCGCTCAGCAGTGACTCAAGGGTCGCGATAGCCATGTCGGCTGCCAGCGGAGGATCATCGGGTCGCAGCTCCCCGTAGAGCGCCAGCAACCCGGCCAGGTCAGTCACTCTGCACGTTCTGATCATCTCCATCCCTTCTCTCCATCCAGACCGACGATATCCACACGGTGTCAGCGCAGACACGAACGGGAGCATTCACGGCGATTCCCCGCTCGTTATATGGATCCTGCAACTCAACAGGAGCGATCAGCTCGGTGCCAGCGCCATATGCAGCAGCGGATAGGGCTTGCCCTGCCCATCCAGCGGTGAGCGGCCCGTCACGGTGAATCCCATCTTCAGATAGAAGCCCACCGCCTGTTCGTTCTGCTCGTTGACGTCAACCTGCGTCGCACCGCACTGGCCGATGGCATGTTCCACCAGCTGGCGACCGACGCCGTAGCCCCGCGTCTCGGGGGCCACAAACAGCATCTCCAGCTTGCCATCACATAGCCCGCAAAACCCGGCAATGCTCCCCTCTTCTGTGCAGGCACAGTGCAGTGCCACCGCATCGAAGTAGTGGTCGAAAATCAGCAGCTTGAGAGCGAGGATCTCGGCCTCGGGCAGGAAGTGGTGGGTCGCCCGCACCGAGGCCTCCCACAGCTCGATCAGGGCCGGATAATCGGCCCGGGATACAGGGACAATCTTCATTAAATGGCTCGATATGATAACCAGCGGGAAAAGATATCTCCCCGCTGACAAAGGTGATTAGCGTACCTGCACCGCCTGCAGCAGCACCGACACATCGGCGCCAAAACTGCGGCTGCGGATCGCTTCGCGGATATCCGCTTCGCTATAACGGCTGCCCGGGTAGACCACCACACAGGAGGTGTCGCCGGGTTTGAGGAAGTGGGTCTCGCCAAACGGGGTATAGCGGGTGGCACCGATGCTGATCAGCGCGTGTGGAGGATGCCCCGCCTGCGCCAGCAGCCCCTGAATATGCTCCGCCGGCCCCTCGTCCTGCTGATGGTTGAACTTGTCGATGGCCCAGTCGAGCAGCTGACCGTGGAAGTAGCTGTAATCGATGGCAGCGCTGTCTACCCCGTAAGCGTGCAGCTCACCATCGCGCTCCAGATAGCAGGCGATGCGATAGTCATCAAGCTCGCAACCGGCGGCAAAACCGGAGAGCGGCAGCAAGTTAGCCGCCAACCCCTTGCTCTCTTCGCCCCAGTTCTTCTTCTCGCTGATCTTCTTGGCGTTGGGACGACGGATGGAGCAGTCGTTGTAGGCACCAAAGGCGCGGGGATGGATCGCCACCACCTGCTTGCCGGCATACTCCAGCTCGCACCAGAGCGCCACTTCAGGCTCGATCTGCACCTTCTCGTCACCGCTGACCGCCGCCTCCGGCAAGAAGATCGCCTTGTCGCTCAACGGGAATACCCCGAGCTGACCCGGATGACCCGGCACGAAGAAGGGGAACAGCGCCTTGGGCGCCGTGGTATCGCGCACCACGACCGCCACGAAGTCCGACGCTTCGCCCGCCTGCTCCAGATGACCGGCGAAATTGCCCGCCACCCCGAGTCCGATAAACTTGCTCTCTGCTGTCACTTGCATCTTGCTCACCTGCATCTTGCCCACGCAAAGTAGCAGGCTCGTCGCCCACTACCGCTAAAGTGGCAAGATTAAACCACAAGGGCCCCGCCTTCGCCCAGTCCGACCCTGTCATGGTGTGCGCCAGTCCGCTTTTTTAGCGGTCGAAAAGTCTGTGGCGAACCAGCCCTTGTGCACTCTTTCAGCTACGCGCTCACCGCGCTGGAAACTGTGCGTTTCCGGCCTATCCCCTCTTTCTCCTTGGGACTCAACTTCATCTTTGTTAGGCTGCCTGCATGCAAAACAGCGGCGCGCTTGAGTGCGCCCCGGCTCATTACGGCAACCCCATCGGAGAGAAAACGGATGATCGACAAACTCGCTTGGCTCACCTTTAAAGATCAGCAACTGCTCTGCGCCCGCTCCCACGGCAAGGATATCTATTACATCCCAGGCGGCAAGCGCGAACCGGGCGAGAGCGATGAGGCGGCGCTGATCCGCGAGATTGAGGAGGAGCTGGCCGTCACCCTGCAGCCCGATACCCTGCGCTTTGCCTGTGAGTTCAGCTCCCAGGCAGATGGCAAACCGGCAGGGGTCGAGGTACGGCTGCGCTGCTACACCGGCGACGCGAGCGGTACTCCGGTCGCTTCGGCCGAAATTGCCGAGCTGTGCTGGCTCGACAGCAGTCAACTCGATGAGCTCTCCCCCGTCTCCCGTCTGCTGTTTGCCTGGCTGGTTGAGCAAGGGCTTATTCGCTAATCCCACAAACGAGAGCGGTGCAAACAAAAGAGGTGAGCCAATGGCTCACCTCTTTGCATCACACGTTGCACAACTCAGGGCAGTTGCACCGCTCGCGCCTGAACTTCCGGCAAAGCGAAGGCATCTTGCGCAGCGATCAGCTGCAACTCGTAAGCCTGCTGGCGCCAGGTCTCTTGCAGCACCGCATCTACCGAGGCGTTGGTACGCTCGAATGCGCTCACCGCATCGTGGCCTGCCAGCAAATTCGCCAGCATCAGGGCGCTGATAAGATCGCCCACACCCACCGGCTGACGGGCAAAGTCATAGAGCGGGCGGGCAATCAGGTAATCCCCTTCCGGGGTCGCCAGCAGCATCTCGAAACGGCTGGAGTCTTGCGCCGCACGACCCAGATGCTTGACCAGCACCAGCTTGACGCCGCGAGCCAGCAGCTGATGGGCAGCGGCGCGGGTTTGATCCAAATCCGCCAGATGGGTATCGCAGAGGGTCTCCAGCTCCAGCAGGTTGGGCGCCATCATATCGGCCACCGGCAGCGCCTGCTCGGTCAGGAAACGGGTGACGCCGGGGGCAACGATACACCCCTTCTCAGGATGGCCCATCACCGGGTCGCAGAAGTAGATGGCATCGGGGTTGGCCGCCTTGACGGCGTTGACCACGGTCAGGATCTCGTCACCCTGCTCGGCGGAGCCGAGATAGCCACTCAGCACGGCGTCACAGCCGCTCAACACCTCGATATTGCCCAATCCTTTCACCAGCGCGCTGATATGACCCGCTGGCATCGCCATCCCCTGCCACCCCTGGGCATATTGGGTATGATTGGAAAATTGCACCGTGTTGATGGGCCATACATCCATACCAAGGCGGCGCATGGGGAAGACAGCCGCGCTGTTGCCGGCACAACCAAAGACCACGTGGGACTGAATAGAGAGAACGGATTTCATCGGGAATACCACAGCAAAGGATCAGCAAGGTGGGCAATATATCGGATGAAGATAACGATGCGCCACCTTGTCACGGGATGAACAGGCAATTTCCTGACTAAAGACAGGTTTTTTGCTCCATTTGGCCAGCGTCGGCAGGGTGAGCGGCGCCATGATGCGCCGCGCCCCCATCCATCACATCCCGTTACGTTCAACAGCCTGACGGGCAAAGTGATAGACCCATCCCTCATCACGGGGCATGTCACTGGGTGGCTGAACCAGCTCGGGCAACGCCGTCACCTTGCCACCAGCGGCATATTGCAGCGCCATCAGGGCACAGAGCGCCGCATCGTAGCGATCGGTGCCAACCAGCAGATCCTCGGGCAGCAAGGTCGCCAGCTCGGGGCGTGCCGGGGAGGCCTTGCCACCGACTTTGGCCAGGGCCGGATAGACCTCCAGCACGGCGCGGCTGGCCTGCTCCTGCACCTTGGGCACCAGTTGCAGATCCGAGAGCTGCGGCAGCATGGAGAGTGCCAGGGTGGCGTTGTTGCCGAGCCGATCGAAGGTGGCCGACAGCGGCTTCTTGCCGTATTGCTGATACAGCCAGCGCTCGCAGTCGCGATATGCGTAGGGGTTGTCTATCTCCCGCTCGGGCACGGCGCAGCTGTGTGGCTGGCCGTTGAGCAGATCACGCAAGGCGCGGGGAAAGGCGAGTGGCGCATCGATACCGAGCGCCAGTTGCGGGCAGGCTTCTACCTGCATCAGGGTCAGCTCGTTTTGCAGGGCTGGACGCAACAGAGCGGCCAGATCCGGCGCCACCCGCGAGCTCAGGCGAAACAGCGGCGACACCCCGAGCCAGTGCAGGCAGTTGGAACCTACCTGCCAACCCACCACGGCCACCGCCTGGGCGCTGCCCTGCCAGCCACGCACATCCCAGCCGATCCCGATTGCACTCATCTGCCCTGCCGTCATCAATTACCTCTGTTCGCCTGTCACAAGTTGCAAGAGGCACAGGGTAATCAGCAGAGGCCCTTAACGCAAAGCGAACCGCCCACTCAGAACGATTTCTGGAAGTTCACCAGCGGCAAAATGGGGAACACGCCGTTGGCGGCATAGTTGGCCAGCCCGATCTGCAAGCCATCGAGATGCTGGGTGGCATTGATAAAGCCAATCTGGAAGGTGGTACGCTCGGCATAGTTGACGAAGCCGACGTTGGCCAGCGCATTGCCCTTGGCGATATTGACCGCCCCCCAGTTAAGCCCCTGCACATTGTTGGTCAGGTTGACCAGCCCCAGATTGACGCCGGTATCCTGCCCCTCATGCCAGTTGAGGGCGTTGATGGCGACCCCGCCAAACTGGTGGCGCACCCGACCGGCACCGAGGAAGATACCGACCTGCAGACCTGTGAGCTGATCCACATCGGAGAGGGCAAAGATCGGCAGATCAATGCCCTTCACCTGACCGGTCCGACCGTAGAGCAGCGAGGCGCGCGCCCCTTCCACCTGATGGGACGCGGGCAGGTTGACGCCGGGCAGAGAGACCTGCACCGGAGTACTGGCCTGCGCGACACCGCACAGAGTAAGGGCGCTGCACAGGGTAAGGGCGCTGCGCGTCAGCAGCAGGCGGGAGAGTGTCATGGGAAGTTCCTTGGGCCATTGAGAGTGACCCGATCCTAACAGTCAGGGGAGAGTGTGGGCACACCGGCGGGGACGAGGTGCGTCACGATACGTCACGGGTGGCCCTCTCACCTGCATGTCAGGTCTTTTAAATTCACCAACTCAAGGGCAATCGGCTACTTTTTCGCAGCGAGTGGCCCCTCTTCCTTTCTTTGCCTGAGCGAACTGCCTAAAATAGTCGCCCTGCTGTATCCGGCATTCATCCATCTAGAGGATTTCCCATGGAGACGTTTCTGCTCGAAGGTCACCCCTTCGTTGCCTTGTGTGACCTTATCAAACATCAGGGGTGGGCCGATTGTGGCGGCGCCGCCAAAGCCCTCGTTGCCGAAGGGCTGGTCGAGGTGGACGGTCAGGTCGAGACCCGCAAGCGCTGCAAGATCGTGGCCGAACAGGTGGTCAACTTCAACGGCATGAAGGTTGTGGTCAAAGAGGGCGTCAGCCCGGAGATTGGCTAAACCCGTCTTGGGGAGCCACGCTCTGGCAACCCGTTAGCTGGCCTTGATCGACAGGGTCAGCACAAAACGCGCCATCGCCTCATCCCCGTTCAATGACGGACAAGTGGCCACCACCTGGATGGGGCGATTGATGCGCTGACCGCTTGCCAGCGACTCGTCGATCATGGCATCGATCTCCTCCCCCGCTGCACAGTCGAACTGCACATCCCCCTCCGGTCGTTTCAAAAACTCCCCCTGCACATCCTTGAAGGCGAAGTGCACCTTCTTGCACCGCTGCCGCCCCTTCTCCATCACCAGCAGACCGCCCACCAGATCGGCGCCGGTCGCCAGCGCGCCAAAATACATGCTGCCCAGGTGGTTGCGGGTACGCCAGCCAAGGGGAATGCGAATGCGCAGCGCCTTGGCGTTCATCTCTTCGATGATCGGGGCACAAAACCCGATGACGGGAATGTAGCGCCAGGCAAACAGCCGAAGCGCCAGATTGGCTTTGAAGCGTTGCAAATCCATATGCGAACTGATCCGATGAGTTAATGTAAACAACATGTTGCCTGCATCTGTGGCATTCGACAAGCACAGGGATCACGGTTACGACCTTTTGATCGGCGCAAAAAAAGAGGGAACCGCACCGGTTCCCTCTTCTCGTTTATCTCACGGTTAACAGCAAATCTGCCGCTCAGGCGCGCTTCTCTTCCAGCCAGGCACCCTGACTCTGCATCTCGAACAGCTGGGCATAGTGACCACCGAGGGCCATCAGCTCGCTGTGGCTGCCCCGCTCGCTCACCTGACCGCGGGAGAGCAGCAGGATCTCGTCCGCATCGACGATGGTCGAGAGGCGGTGGGCGATGGCGATGGTAGTGCGGCCACGACGGGCGGCAGAGATCGCCTGCGACAGCGCCAGCTCGGTCTGGGAGTCCACGCTCGCCGTCGCTTCATCCAGAATGAGGATGCGCGGATCTCCCACCAGCGCACGGGCAAAGGAGAGCAGTTGCCGCTGCCCAGCGGAGAGGTTCTTGCCCCCCTCCTCCATCAGGGTGTTGATCCCCTGTGGCAGGCTGCGGACAAACTCGGCCAGCTGCACCTCGCTCAGCGCCTGCCAGAGCCGCGCTTCGTCTATTCCGGCGCGGCCGAGACGCAGGTTCTCCGCCAGGGTGCCGACGAAGATAAAGGGATCCTGCTGCACCAGCCCGATGCTGCGGCGCACCGCCGCCAGCGACAGGGTATCCAGTGCGTGATCATCGAAGCGGATCTGCCCCTGATCCAGCGGATAGAAGCCCATCAGCAGGCTGATGATGGTGGACTTGCCGCTGCCGGTATGGCCCACCAGCGCCAGCATCTGGCCCGGTTTTGCGGCAAAGCTGACCTCTCGCAGCACCTGTTGTTCGCCATCGTAGGAGAAGCTCACCCGCTCGAAACTGACCCGCCCTTCCAGCGGGAGAAGCTCGCCGTCGGTGCTCTCGCGGGTTTCATCGAGCAGGGCAAAGACCCGCTCCCCCGCCACCATCGCCTGCTGCAGCTGGTTGAGCTGGTTGGTCATCTCGATGAGCGGCTCGATCATCCGCCCCAGATAACTGATAAAGGCGTAGAGCACCCCCACCTGAATAGCACCCGCGCTGCTCAACCCCTCATGGGCAAACAGCGCCAACAGACCGATCAGCACCATCATGTAGAAGAGATCGATGAGCGGACGCAGCAAGATGCCGTTGATCTTGAGGCTCTTGATCCGTGCCGACCAGTGCTGCTGGTTCACCTCGGCAAAGGCGTTGGCAAAGTGGCGCTCCTGCACCATCGCCTGAATGACCGGCATCCCCTGCAGCGACTCGTTGAGGCGGCTGTTGATGTCGGAGAGCAGGCTGCGAGTCGCTCGCACCACCGGCACACTCAGTTTCTGGTAGAGCCACATAACCCCGCCCACTGCGGGCAGCAGCAGGGAGCAGACCAGCATCAGCCGCAGATCCAGCAGCGCCATGGAGATGAGGATGCCGCACAGCAGCACCACCTTTTGCACCAGCAAGCCGATCACCTGCACATAGAGGTTCATGATCGCCTCGGTGTCGTTGGTGATGCGGGAAATCAGCGAGCCGGAGCGATGCTTGTCAAAGTAGCGGGCCGGCAAACGGATGGCGGTAGCAAATACCTGCTCGCGCAGGGTTTGCACCACCGCCTGAGCAATGCGATTGAAGCGCAGGGATTGCAAATAGAAACCCGCCGCCGACAGCACCTGCAAACCCAGATAGCCCGCCGCAATCAGGGCAATGTTCGGCAGCACGATATTGCGTGGCGCCAGATAGTCATCGATAAAGAGCTTGATCAGCAGCGGCCCGGCTACTTCAGCGCCGGTGGCGAGCAGCAGGCAAATCCCCGCCTGAATCAGCCAGCGAGGATAGCGGGCGCAGTAGGCGAGCAGTCGTTTAATGGTCGGATTCACAGGCTCTCCTCCACCGCTTCTTCGAGACGCTGGTAACGCACCATATCTGCATACCAGCCATTGTGCGCCATCAGGGCACCGTGATGACCCCGCTCGCTGATGGCCCCCTGCTCCAGCACCAGGATCTCGTCGGCCTGCTCCACCGCTGTCATGCGATGGCTGACCAGGATCAGGGTGCGACGATGGGCCTTGAGGGCGTGCAGAATTTGCTGCTCGGTGTGGGCATCCACCGCCGAGAGCGCATCATCGAGCACCAGAATGGGCGCCTCCAGCAGCAAGGCGCGGGCAATGGCCAGCCGCTGTTTCTGGCCGCCTGATAGGGTCACCCCCTTCTCCCCGACCTCGGTCTCATAGCCCTTGGGGAAACGCACGATATCATCGTGGACACAGGCAATGCGCGCCACCCGCTCGACCTCCTCGCGGCTCGCATCGGGTTTGCCAAGGGCAATATTGGCGGCGATGGTGGTAGAAAACAGGAATGGCTCCTGCGGCACATAGGCAAACTGGCTGCGCAGAGTACCGAGCGGCAGCTGCTCAATCGGTACGCCCCCCATGGCAATCGAACCCTCCGTTGGATTGGCGAGGCGCATCAACAGCTTGAGCAGGGAACTCTTGCCTGCCCCGGTGCGTCCCACCACCCCGAGCATCCCCCCTTGCTTGAGGGTAACGTCGATATCCGCAAGCAGGGTGCGCTGCTCAAGTCGATAGCTCACCCCTTTGATCTGCAGCGGAAACGCAGAGGTAAACGCCGCTGGCTGGGCGGGCTCTTCGATATCGCTGCGCTCCCCAAGCAGGCTCTCGATACGGGAGTAGGCGGCGCTACCCCGCTCGATGATGTTGAACAGCCAGGCGATGGCAAACATCGGCCAGATCAGCTGACCGAGGTACATGGTGAAGCTGGTAAGCTCACCCAGGGTCAGCTCATCGCGCAGCACCAGCACGCTGCCCCCCGCCACCGCGAGGAAGTAGGAGCAACCGATGCAGAGATAGATGACCGGATCGAACTTGGCATCGATGCGGGCCACCGCCATATTGCGCTCCCCTGCCTGTCTGGTCAGCTCGGCAAAGCCCTCATCTTCCAGCGATTCAACCGCATAGGATTTCAACACCCGCACGCCGGAAAGGGCTTCCTGGGTCTTGTTGTTGAGCCTGGAGAAGGCTCCCTGCGCCGCCTTGAACTGGGTGTAGATCTGGGTGCCGAAGCGGTTCATGAAGTAGGCCATCACCGGCAGCGGCAGCAAGGAGACCAGCGTCAACTGCCAGGAGTACTGGCTGCACATGATGGAGAGCACCAGCACCCCGACCATGATGGAGTCCACCAGCGTCAGCACCCCTTCGCCAGCGGTCATCTCCACCGCCTGAATGTCGTTGGTGGCATGGGCCATCAGATCGCCGGTACGGTGACGCTGATAAAAATCGGGGCTCATCCGGGTGAAATGGCTGAACAGACGATTGCGCAAGACATAGGCCAGCCGGTAGGAGGCACCAAACAGCATCACCCGCCAGACATAGCGCAGCAGATAGATGAGCACGCCGAGCCCGAACAGCCCGGCCAGATAACGCATCAGGGTGCCATTGTCGAGACCGCCCTTGGCTATACCATCCACCACCCAGCCCACCACTTTGGGCGGAATAACGGTCAACAGGGCCACCATCAGCAGCAGCGCGATGGCGGCCAGATAGCGGGGCCACTGCTCCTTGAAAAACCAGCTCAATCGTAGAAATACGCTCACACCACCAACCTTTAGCGCTGTCTGCCCGTGACCGTTCCCTGGAGCAGCCATCAAACAGATCAAGCAGAATATAGAAGAATGAAAACAATCGCCTCCGGCTGGAGGCGATTCGAACGAAAGCTCATCATATCCCGAACAGGAATGGTTGAGAATAATTACTATTTAATTCACTGTGACATGCGATCATCCCCTAACGAATAGGGATTATACGAGTTTTCATGCTGCTCACCGGTCAGCAAGAAGTGTGACACCTCTTCCCGGGTCTGGCTGAAGACCTGCTGCAACTGCTCCAGATCCGTCTCGCTCAGCACCTCGTTTTGCCGCAGGCGCCACTCCAGCTCACCAGCCACCAGCTGCAGGCGGGCCGCCGAGATATTGGCCGATACCCCCTTGAGGGTGTGCAGCAGCTTGCTGGCCACCTCGGGTTGCTGGCGGCGCAGGGCTGAGCGGATCTCCCACAGATCGTCCTTGTGCTCCGACATGAACAGCTTGAACAGGATCTGCAGCGCCTCCTTGTCCTGCTCCAGCCGCTTGAGGGCATCCTGCAGATCGAGGATCCCCATCATATCCGGCGGTTTCACCTCCATGATCCCCGCCTGCTCAACCCCTTGCGGCTTCACCCATTGCAGCAGGTTGTTGTAGAGATCCAGCTTGCTCACCGGCTTGGTCACATAGCCATTCATCCCCACCCCCAGACAGCGATCCTTGTCGCCGGGCATGGCGCTGGCGGTGAGGGCAATGATGGGCACATCGTGCTTGTCGACCATTTTGCGGATCTGGCGGGTAGCATCGAGCCCGTCCAGCACCGGCATCTGCAAATCCATCAGGATCACGTCAAAAGGCTGCTCGGCGACCCGCTCCACCGCCTCCCGACCATTACTGACCACGCACACCACCGCATCGACCCGCCGCAGATACTCGATGATCAGCTGCTGATTGACCCGGTTGTCTTCGGCCAACAGCACTCGGGTACCCTGCAGCAGGGATTTGAAGTGTTGCTGATCCCCCTGCGCCTCGGCCTTGCGCAGGTTGAGTTCATAGGAGCTGCCGTTGAGCAGCTCATCCACCTTGGCCAACAGCGCGTTCTCGGTCATCGGCTTGGGCAGAAAGTGGGTCAGCCCCATGCTGTCCATCCGGGCGTGCAACCCCTCTCTGGCCCAGGCGCTGATCATCAGGATAGGGATCCGCCGCCACTGGCTGTGCTGATACATCTCCAGCGCCAGATCGAGCCCATCCTCCTGACCCATGCGCCAGTCGAGGATCGCCAGCCGCAAATTTGGCCCCTCTTCACGGAGCTGCTGACGGGCACGAGACAGGGAGTTGACCGGCAGCACCCGCACGCCCGCGCGAGTCAGGATGTCCCGGGCCAGATCCAGCACCAGCTCGTTATCATCCATCACCATCACCAACGGCTGGTTTTCGAAGAAGACCTTCCGACCTGCCACGCCGTAGACCGCCTGCGCCATCGGGATATCGAACTGGAACAGGGAACCCACACCGGGCTTGCTCTGGACAATGATCCTCCCCCCCATCAGTTCGACCAGCCGTTGGGAGATATTGAGACCCAGACCCGAGCCGCCATATTTGCGGGTATTACCCGCCTCCAGTTGGGTAAACGCCTGAAACAGCTGACTCTGCTTCTCTTCGGCAATGCCGATGCCGGTATCGCGCACACTGAAGCGGATCCGCATTGGATGGGGATTGGCCAGCTCGATGGAAACTTCAACTTCACCGCGCTCGGTAAACTTGATGGCGTTGTTCACCAGATTGACCAGCACCTGCCCCAGCCGCAGGGGATCCCCGCGCAAGAAGACCGGCACCTCAGGCGACTTGCGAATGATCACCTCCACATGTTTGCGCTCCGCCAGATCGGCAAACATCCCCGCCAGCGAATCGAGCTGCTCGCTGAGATCGAAGTCGATCTCCTCCAGGGTCAGCTTGCCGGACTCCACCTTGGTCAAATCGAGGATGTCGTTGATCAGCAGCAACAAGGTATCGGATGAGGATTTGATCTTGCCCAGATAGTCCCGTTGTTGCTGATCCAGTTCGGTCTGCAGCGCCAGCGAGCTAAAGCCGATGATGGCGTTCATGGGGGTGCGGATCTCGTGGCTCATGTTGGCCAGAAAATCGCTCTTGGCCTGGGCCAGCAAGCCGGTCTGGCGCGACAATTCACTCAGCTTCTGATTGCGGCGCCACAGTGTGAAGGCCACCAGCGCGAAGCAGATCAAGGCCCCGCACAGCGCCATCAAATAGAAGCGGTTCATCAGCGAGGAGGCGCGCTCCAGCTTGTCGATTTTCCAGCGCACCAGACTCTCGATCACATGCATGTCGATCAGCTGGTAACGCAAGGCGTGATAGGCGACCACCTGTTGGCTCATGTCCTTGCTCAGGCGGATCAGGGTAGCGATTTCCGGCAGGTGGCCGTAACGGGATACCATCTGTTGCTGCAACTGGGCCAGCGTAGTCTGCTCACGTTTGTCCCAACTGCGCTGCAGATAGTTGCTCAGCTGCGCCAGCTCCTCGACATCGCGATGCAGCGCACTGTCTGACGGGCTGAGCTCGCGCACCTTTTTAATCTGGGCCTGCAGGGGCGCATTGATATACTCGATGGCCATCTCCATGGCATGGAGGCTGGCCAGCGCCATCAGATAGGTATCCATATCCTCAAGCAGCGCCTGAGACAACTCGTCTTGCGCCAGCTCGGGATCACTGCGTACCTTGCGCACAAAACCGTCAAGGGTGATGGATAACTGGTTCAGACGCTGCTGGACATTGCTGTCATTGGCCTGCTCTCGCCCAAGCAGATAGACGGTATCGGCGTTGATCCGGTTCAGCACCACCTCGGCCGCTTCGTTCAGGTCGTGGGCCTGTTGCTGCTGACTGAGCGACTGCCAGCAGTAGCCCGAAAAGGCAAGCAGCAGGGCAACGATCAGCCCCGGCACAGCACGGTTTTTCCGTGATCCTTTTTTCATCCCGTCTCGACTCTCATCTGGTGGTCGCTGAATTATCCGGTTGGGCAATGAACCTTGGGGGGAATTATCCACTCCCGCCGGTCACTGTGTTACCGTTATTGCTCTGATATTTCGCTGTTGTTTCGCTATTGCGTCATTCTGGCCCCTCATCATATCTCCGGCCAGCGCAGATCGAGAAGGAACCAATTATGTCATTTGTCACTACTTATTGTAGCCACTGCTTTACCAGGAACCGCCTGCCCATTACCCATATCGATACATCCGCCAAGTGCGGGCACTGCAAGGCCCCCCTGTTCAGCCAGACCCCTTGCCTCGGGAAGGCGGATAACTTCGATACCCTGATCAACTCCGATATCCCGGTCGTGGTCGATTTCTGGGCCAGCTGGTGCGGCCCCTGCCAGCAGTTTGCCCCGGTATTTCATGATGTTGCCCATGAGCTCGAACCAAGAATGCGCTTTATCAAAGTCGATACCGAGCAGCAAAGCGCCATTGCCGCCCGTTACGCCATTCGCAGCATCCCCACCTTGATGGTCTTCAAACAGGGCAAACTGGTGAACCAGATAAATGGCTCCTTGCCCAAGAGCATGTTCAAGCAGTGGCTGGAGCAGTTCATGGATGTTTGATTTATATTTCAGACATGTTTTATTTATGTGTTCATTTCCTCATTTTTATCAATGCTTGTGTGAGTCGAGGCTGATTTTCAACATGTGAGCCTGTTTCAAACAAGTGAATGGATGTAATCTCGGCAACACAAAAACAACCATAAATTAACCGAGAGAACATTATGCACACATCGGCTGTACCCTCTGCTCCATCTCGCTGGCTGGACATCAAATCAGGGATCGTCATCCTGGATGTCCTGCTACTTTGTGCCATGCTCGCCTGGCTCCCGTTTGATCCCATGGTCAACAAGGGGCTGGGCATTCTGGTCTTTATCGCCATTCTCTGGCTGACCGAAGCACTGCACGTCACCATCACTGCCCTGCTGGTGCCCCTGCTGGCCACCGTGCTCGGGGTGTTTGACATGAGCAAATCCCTCACCGACTTCGCCAACCCGATCCTGTTCCTCTTTTTCGGCGGTTTCGCCCTCGCGGCCGCCCTTTCTAAACAGGGACTGGATACCCTGATGGCAGGCAAGGTGATGCACCTGGCCAATGGCCATCTGGGTTGGGGCATCATCCTGCTCTTTACCATCACAGCCGCCATGTCAATGTGGATCAGCAACACCGCCACTACTGCCATGATGCTGCCACTGGCGATCGGTATGCTGGCTCGCCTCGATAGCAAAAAAGATCGCACTACCTTCGAGTTCGTACTGCTGGGGATCGCCTATAGCGCCAGCATCGGCGGCATCGGTACCCTGGTGGGCAGCCCACCCAACGCCATCGCGGCCGCCCAGATGGGGATCGGTTTCACCGACTGGATGAAGTTCGGTATTCCGGTGGTGCTGATCCTGATGCCCTGCGGCATTGCCCTGCTCTATCTGGTGACCCGGCCACAGCTCAACCACCGCGTCGAGATCCAGGATGTCACCATCAACTGGACCCGCGAACGTAAAGTGACGCTGGCAATCTTCCTGACCACCGTTGTGCTGTGGATCGGCTCGCAGCCTATCTCCAACGCCTTTGGCGGTATCCCGCAACTCGACACTCTGATTGCCATGGGCGCCATCGTGGCCATCGTGGTCAGCCGCGTTGCCAGTTGGGATGATGTCAACCAGAACACCGACTGGGGCGTGTTGATGCTGTTTGGCGGCGGTTTGACCCTGAGCGCCATTCTCAAGGCCACCGGTACCAGCGCCTTCCTGGCCAGCCATCTGTCGGCCGTACTCTCCCACGCCAATATCTTCGTGATCCTGTTGATGCTGGCAGCATTCGTGGTGTTTTTGACCGAGCTGGTCTCCAACACCGCCACCGCAGCCCTGCTGATCCCGCTGTTCGCCGGTGTGGCAGAGGCGCTGGGTGTCTCCCCCATCGTGATGGCGGTGTTGATTGCGATCGGTGCCTCCTGCGCCTTTATGCTGCCGGTCGCCACCCCACCCAATGCCATCGTCTTTGCCAGCGGCCACATCCGCCAGAAGGAGATGATGAAAGCCGGTATGGCCCTCAACGTGGTCTTCACCGTGTTGCTCGCCCTGCTGGCCTACTTCGTTGGCGATATCCTCTGATCCACCTCCCCCCGATAAACAAAAACCCCCGCATGTTTGCGGGGGTTTTTTCATTTCTGCATCTTATTAGCCGATGTTGCAGGGCTTCAGCGCCCAGATCCGATCCACATAGTCCTGAATGGAGCGGTCGGAGTTGAACTTGCCCATGGTGGCCGAGTTGATGATAGCCTTCTTCGCCCACAGCGCCGGATCCCGATACCAGGTATCGATCAGCTTGTGTGCATCCGAGTAGGACTGGAAGTCCGCCAGGGTCAGGTAAGGGTCTCCCCCTTCCAGCAAGGAGCGCTTGATAGAGGCCAGCTCACCCGGACGACCCGGCGTGAAGTAGTCAGTATCAAACCAGTCCAGCACGGCTTTGAGCTCGGAGTTGGCATAGTAGAAGTCATACGGGTTGTAACCGCGCGCCTTCAGCGACTTCACCTCGTCCACGTTCAGACCGAAGATGGCACAGTTTTCGGCACCCGCCTCTTCAGCGATCTCGATGTTGGCGCCGTCCAGCGTACCGATGGTGATTGCACCGTTGAGCGCCATCTTCATGTTGCCGGTACCTGATGCTTCGTAACCTGCAGTGGAGATCTGCTCGGAGACATCTGCCGCCGGGATCAGCTTCTCGGCCAGGCTCACGCGGTAGTTCGGCATGAACACCACTTTCAGCTTGCCCTGGATGCGGGCGTCGTTATTGACCCGATCCGCCAGCTTGTTGATGGCGTAGATGATGTCTTTGGCCAGCTTGTAACCGGGCGCCGCTTTGGAACCGAAGATGAACACACGCGGGTGCATGTCATAATCCGGATTGGCCAGCAGACGACGATAGAGCGCCATGATGTGAATGAGGTTCAGCTGCTGACGCTTGTACTCGTGCAGACGCTTGATCTGAACGTCAAAGATCGCCTCGGCACTGACATCGATACCGGTTTCGTCCTTGATGACCTTGACCAGCTTCTCTTTGTTGTGACGCTTGATGGTCATGAACTGCTGCTGGAACGCCTTGTCGTCGGCAAACTTGGTGACGGCGCGCAGCTTGTCGAGCTGCAACGGCCACTCCTTGCCCACCACTTCGTTATAGAGCTCGGCCAACTCGGGGTTGCAGGCCAGCAGCCAGCGACGCGGAGTCACCCCGTTGGTCACGTTGCACATTTTTTCCGGCCACAGCTCGGCATACTCGGGGAAGAGATCTTCTTTCACCAGCTTGGAGTGGATTTCGGCCACACCATTCACTTTGGACGAACCGATCACGCACAGGTTGCCCATGCGCACCTTGCGCACATCTCCCTCTTCGATGATGGAGAGCTTGGCCTTGATGGCGTCGTTACCCGGCCACTTGGGCTCGACCAGCTCGCTCAGGAAACGGGCGTTGATCTCGTAAATCACTTCCAGATGGCGAGGCAACACCTTCTCGAACAGACTGACCGACCACTTCTCCAGCGCTTCCGGCAGCAGGGTGTGGTTGGTGTAGGAGAATACGTGATAGCAGATGGCCCAGGCGGCATCCCAGTTCAGATCTTCCTCGTCCACCAGCACCCGCATCAATTCGGGGATGGCGACAGTCGGGTGAGTATCGTTGAGCTGAATGGCAATTTGCGCGGCAAAGTTGCTGAAATCGGCACCATGGACCCGCTTGTAGCGGCGCATGATGTCCTTGATGGAGCAAGCACAGAAGAAGTACTGCTGGATCAGGCGCAGTTCTTTACCTGCATCGGTCTCATCGTTCGGATAGAGCACCTTGGAGATGGTCTCGGCCTGGGCTTTTTCAGCCTGGGAGTCGATGTAACCACCGGCGTTGAACACGTCCCAATCGAAAAACTCGGAGGCACGGGATTCCCACAGACGCAGGATGTTGACGGTGTGACCGCCAAAACCGACCACCGGAATATCCCAAGGCACCCCTTTGATCTTGCGACCGGCGTGCCACACCTTCTTCAGGCCGCCATTGTCACCAAACACGGTCTCGACGTAACCATAGAGCGGCACTTCTTGCACCGACTCGGGACGGCAGATCTCCCAGGGGTTGCCATATTCACGCCAGGAGTCCGGGCGCTCGATCTGGCGGCCATCCTGGATCTCCTGACGGAACAGACCGTGTTCGTAATGGATACCGTAGCCAACCGCCGGATAGTTCAGGGTGGCCAGCGAGTCGATAAAGCAGGCAGCCAGACGACCCAGGCCGCCGTTGCCGAGTGCCATGTCGGGCTCTTGTTCGCACAGATCGGTCAGTTCCAGACCGAGTTCGCCCAGTGCCTCTTCGCAAGTCTTGTAGAGGGAAAGGTTGTGCAGGTTGTTGGAGGTCAATCGTCCCATCAGGAATTCAGCAGAGAGATAGTGAATCGCACGAGTATCTTTCTTGAAGTGAGTCTGCTGAGTGCGGGTCAGGCGCTCGTACACCTGTTCATTGACGGCCGCCGCAGTGGCTTTCCACCACGCTTCGGGAGAGGCTTTCTGTTCGCTTGTTCCCAAGGTAGAACGCAGGTGACGCACGATACTCGCCTTGAGCTGATCTTTATCCAGTTGGAGATCCTGGTCTGTCTTCTTCTTGGTAGCCATAAACCATATTCCTTCGTTACAAATAAAATTGTTATCCCGCTTGCGGGACCGGCGCTGTTGTTATCTCAAAATATGTACCGGCGTGAGAATACTAACTAAAGCGGCAGAATTAAAAGTTAACGCAAGTCACACTTTAACCGATAAAAACAGCCTGAAAAGCTTGAAAACCCTTTCCTTTAACTGATTACAGAAAAACAAAAATTCCCTTTTTTATCAGCACGTTAATGGATAAATAAAAATAATATGACATGAATAGGTTTTCAGAGATTGCCAAGCCTTGAAAATCCCTGAAAATAGGCAGCAAGACGGCGCATTGAAACCGGTTTCAATGCGCCTGAAAAATTACCGTATAAATATGAAGCAATCATTGCACCCTCAGCGATGTGCCTTGAACTGATTGCTCAATGGATCGTAATGGTACCCAATCTGATCCAGACGCCCTGCCAACTGCTCTTCACTCATATCGTAATAGGCCAGCAACTCCTCCAGCCCGTCACACTCAAGCCTTAGCTTCTCATTGATGACGCCCAACAAGATGTTGGCATCCAGACGCTGCAAGGTACTGATATCCATGGCGGCACCTCCTTTAAATGACCTGTATAACCATGGGCGGTTACACAAGGTTTGTCCATAGTACGAAAAACACCCAGCCAGTTTTATATTAAATAACGTTTAAAAACATGATGTTATTAATGGCTCATGCCAACACCATCACATTTTTCAGCAAAAACACCTTGTCACTGCCTCAGGATAGAACTACTGTATGCGCATACAGCTTGGATATTCATACAGGAAACCGTATATGAACCAGCCCCTGCACTCACTGCCCTTTGCGATGAATCGTGCCATGAGCAACCCCTGGCCAACCAGAACCGCCTGCAAGGCAGAGTCGGCTCATTATGGTGTGACTATCCAGGCTGAGGATCAGTTTCTCAGCGAGCTGAGCAAGTTAGGTGACTCTCATACCGGCTGGATCTTGTTGATCGCCCCGCCGGGACGCCCCACAGCAAGCCACCTGGAAGAGCGAGGCATCGATCCCAACAGAGTGCTGGTAGTGCACAGCCCCAAAATCAAGAACTGGCAGCAAACCCTGGAACGCAGCCTGGGCAATGGTCACTGCGCCGCTGTGTTTACCTGGCTACCCGAGCAGATCGAGCTGGATCACGTCAAGCTGCAGCGTCTGGGGCAACAATCCGGTGTACTGACCCGCTTCTTTGGCGCGAAACGCGCTAACCCCAGCACGCCGCTGCTGGCCTATGCAGAGCAGGATATCTATCTCAATCACTAAGTTAAAATTTGGCCCATTGTTGGACATGGCTGCAACGACAAAGCCATTGCCATCATTACTCAGTAAAATCCCTGAAAAAACAAACAACATGAAAAAGCGCCTGCATTGCTGCAGGCGCTTTTTCATTGGCGACCAGCGGGCCATTGGGCCAACTTACGCGTTCGCGCAAGCTTACTCTTCGGGACAGGGCGCCATCGTCACCCGGCGGCGACCTACCACCACCGGACGCACCAGCAGCTGTGCCAGCAAGACACCCAGCAGAGTCAGACCGCCCCCGATCAGGTGATAGCTGGTCAGCCGCTCGCCCAGCAGGGTGATGGCAAGGCCAGCCGTCATCACCGGCAACAGGTTCATAAAGATGGCGGTACGGTTGGCGCCGAGCAGGGTGATCCCCTGCATCCAGAGCCAGGGACAGAGTGCCGACGCGGGGATCCCCGCATAAAAGATCAGCCAGAGCGCCCGCCCCTCGGGCAGCTGACCATCCACCAGCAGAAAAAAGGGGGTCAGGATCACCACGCTGCAGAGCACCTGACCGTAGAGCAGCGACCAGTTGTCGAGCCCCAGATCCCACTTCTTGAGCAGCACGCTGTAGAGGGCATAAGTGCCCGCCGAGAGCAGCATGTAGACCGAGCCGATATGAATACCCTGGGTAAACAGCCGGGTCGGATCCCCCTGCCCCAGCAAGATAGACAAGCCAAAGATGGAGAGCAGCGCCCCCAGCACGGCACCCCAGGTGGGCCGCTCGCGCAGCAGCCAGATGCTGAGCAACACCGTCAACAGTGGCGTCAGCCCCATCATCAACCCCATCTCGGTGGCCCCCATGGTTTGCGCCGCGTAGTAACCAAAAGTCTGGTTGAGCACCATGCCCAGCAGCGCCAGCATGGCGATCTGCCAAAGACCAGCACGAAGACGAGCGCGTACACGCCATACCCGACGGACCAGAAACGGGCTTAATACCAACGCTGCCACCACCCAACGTGACCAGGCCAAGGCCGCGGGGGACAACACGCCGACCGCCAGTTTGCTGACGATGCCATTGCCAGCCCAGATGGCAATGCAGGAGAAGGGAAACAGAAAGGCAAGGGGCATGAGACGATCCAGACCGAAGAGACAACAGCGAGCCAGTATAGGGGGCGACGGGAGATAAACAAAGGTGCGGAGCTGGCCGTGCATCGCGCGAAAGCCCGTGGCCAGAAACAAATATGCCCGCAAAAGTGCGGGCATATCAGTGCAGAAACACGTTCAGAAGCGCATCACGCGGCATCCATGTGCAGTCTGGAGATCAGCTCGTTGACCTCGGTGACTGTCTGGCGGTGGGGAATATCCGCCGGATTCGGCATCAGCAACAAACCGGATTGGAAATCAAACCGCCCCCGACCATGGATGTAAATCCGACCTTTAAAGAAGGTTTTGACATGCTTTGCCACCATCAGTGGCAGGTACTTCTTGAACACTCTCATCGTTTGCAACCTCTTGCAGTTGTATCCGTATGACAGCAGCTTCTGCGAATTAATTCCGTAAAATATTTATAAAAATCCGGAAAACTCGCCCATCTCTTCCCAAAAAATTCAATCTATAACTTTTTATTAACTTTTAGCCTATTGTATGCGGCCCTTCGAGCCAGAGCAAGGCTCCTTTGCCATGGTGCCACTCGATACAGGCGATGCCTGAGGTGGCGAACATGGGTGCTCCTGCGGCCGGGCAGAGGCTTTGCACCAGATAACCCACCAGCGGCAGATGGCTGACCATCAGGATCTGGTCATGTTGCTCAGCCAGAGTGGTGAGGTAGCTGGCCACGAAAGCGGGATCACCATAAGGGGTAATGTCGCCACTCTCTTCAACGGCTGCTGCGTCAGGTAATTCACTGCATATGGCTTGCCAGGTCTGGCGTGCCCGCAGATAGTTGCTGTGGATCACCCGATCCAGCGGGCCAATCAGCTGAGGCGCCAGCCAGCGGGCCATCTGGATAGACTCTTCAATACCCTGCTCGGTCAATGGACGCTGTTCATCTGTTTTCGCATTCATGCCAGCCTGGCCATGACGCATGATATAGATCTTCATTACAACCTCGCCCAACGGGCCTGTTTTGATAGCCGGGGGATCTTACCCCGCTACGGGTGTGGAAACAATTGCGCTACCTCTCAGAAAAGGGTTTGCCTGACGGGATAGCGGGGTCGATAATCATGTTTAAATTCAAATAAATCCAACGTGAGTCACACGCCAATGAGCCCATATGCCAGTCCCAATGACCATCGGCAATACCATTTTCTGGAGCTGGCCAACCGGCTCAGGGTCTTGTTGATTTGTGATCCCGAAACCGACAAATCCGCCGCTTCTCTGGCGGTCAATACCGGCCATTTTGACGATCCTGCCGACCGCCAGGGGATGGCCCATTTTCTGGAACACATGCTGTTTCTCGGCACCGCCACTTACCCCAAGCCAGGTGAATACCAGCAATTTATGAGCCGTCATGGCGGCAGCAACAATGCCTGGACCGGTACGGAATTCACCAACTTCTTCTTCGAGATCGACAACGGCTTCTTCGAAGCGGGGCTGGATCGCTTCGCCCAGTTCTTTATCTGCCCCACGTTTGATCCGGAGTGGGTGGACAAGGAGCGCAACGCAGTCGACTCCGAGTATCGCCTCAAGCTGCAAGACGACATGCGCCGCAGTTATCAGGTGCATAAAGAGACGGTCAACCCGGCGCACCCCTTCTCCAAATTCTCGGTAGGCAACCTCGATACCCTGGCCGATCTGCCGGGGCGGGATCTGCGCTCCGACCTTATCCGGTTTTACGAAAGCCACTACAGCGCGGATCGCATGGCGCTGGTGATGATCTCGCCGGAATCCATCGATACCCAGTTGCAGTGGTGCTGTCGCTATTTTGCTCCCATTTTGAATCGCAATTTGGGAACCCCGACCCTCACCATGCCGCTCTATCGGCTCGATGATCTCGGCGTGCGCATCCACATCAATCCGGTCAAGGAGACTCGCAAGCTGTCGCTCAGCTTCCCCTTGCCCAATGTGGACGAGTTTTACGACAAAAAGCCCCTCACCTTCCTGAGCCATCTGATTGGTTACGAGGGGGATGGCAGCCTGCTCTCCCTGCTCAAGGCGAAAGGCTGGGTCAACCAGCTCTCGGCGGGCGGTGGCATCAGCGGCGCCAACTTCAAGGATTTTGGCGTCAACTTCGGCCTCACTCCCCTGGGCCTTGAACATGTGGACGACATCCTCGCCGCCCTGTTTGGCTATCTGAAACTGATTGGCCGCGAAGGGCTGCAGAGCTGGCGCTATGACGAAAAACGGACCGTGCTCGAATCGGCGTTTCGCTTTCAGGAGCGCGGCCGCCCCCTCGATACGGTGTCGGGGCTGGTGCTCAATCTCTTTAGCTACAAGCCTGAGGATCTGCTCTACGGCGACTACATGATGCGCGAATATGACGAGGTGCTGATCCGCCGCTTCCTCGCCAAGCTCACCCCGCACAATCTGCGCATCACCATCACCGCGCCGGAAGTGGCGACCGAGCGGCTGGCCCGCTGGTATCAGACCCCCTACAGCGTGGCGACCATTACTGAAGCCGAGAAAATTCGCTGGCAGCAGAGCGAACCGGATCCGGCGCTGGCGCTGCCCAAGCCCAACCCCTTTATCAGTAACCGGCTCGATCCGCGCACGCCCGAGCTTGCTGCCGACATGCCTGCATGCCTTATCGATCGCCCGGGTTTTCGCCTCTGGCACCTCCATGAGCACCTGTTCAACGTGCCCAAGGGCAATCTCTATATCTCCATCGACAGCGAACATGCGGTCAAAAATCCGCGCAATATCGCCATGGCGCGCCTCGCCGTGGAGCTCTTGGCCGATCACCTCAACGCCCTCACCTATCCGGCGGAGCTGGCGGGGCTGGGCTACCAGATTTATGCCCATCAGGGGGGCTTTACCATCAACCTGAGCGGTTTTGCCGACAAGCAGCCGCTCTTGCTCGACATGATCCTCGGCAACCGCACACTGGGATATCCGGATCCGGGCCGCTTTAGCGAGATCAAGGAGCAGCTCATTCGCAACTGGGACAACCAGTCCAAGGCGCGCCCCATCTCCCAGCTGTTCAACCAGCTCACCAGCCTGTTGCAACCAAACAACCCGCCGTTCGAGCAGCTGCTGCGCCACCTGCGCACCGTCGAGCTATCCGAGATGCCCGCCTTCGTGGCCCAACTGTTTGGCGAGGTGCATGTCGAGGCGCTGGTGCATGGCGACTGGACTGCCGCCGAAGCGCTGGAGCTGGCCGCCCTGATGGAGCGCCACCTGAGCGATATCAATGGTACCAGCAGCAAGCCGAGCGGCGAGACCCGCCGCCCGCTCATCTCCATTCAGGACAGGGGCACCCTTATTCGCGAGCAGGGTTGCGATCACGAAGACTCGGCACTGCTGGTCTACTACCAGTCCCGCACCACCCGGGCGCGGGATCTCGCCTGCTTTACCCTGGCGAACCACATCATGTCCTCCACCTTCTTCCATGAGCTGCGCACCCGCCAGCAACTGGGGTATGTGGTGGGCGCCGGCAACCTGCCCCTCAATCGCCACCCGGGCCTGATCTTCTATATCCAGTCACCGGTGGCGGGGCCGCAGATCCTGCTCGATGCGGTGGAGGAGTTTATCGACCTCTTCCCGCTCGCCATGCTCGAATTTACCGAGCAGCAGTGGCAGGAGAGCAAGGCGGGGCTGCAAGCCCAGCTGAGCGAGCGGGATGCCAACCTGCGCAGTCGCGGCCAGCGGCTGTGGGTCAGCATCGGCAACAAGGATCTGGGGTTCGATCAACGGGAACGGGTCTGCGATGAGGTGGGCAAATTGAGTCGTGCCGATCTGGTGCGCTTTATCACCCAGCTGCGCTCGCGCACCTCAGATCGACTGATCCTCTGTAGCTATGGCCTGGGGCACGAACATGACGAGCGGATCACCGGCCAGTTTATCGATGATCCACGGGCATTTCGGCTCAATGCCGCCACCTTCGAGGCCTGATCAGGCCTCGCTATTCCCCGTTTTTCCTTCCCACGGCAAATCGCAGGCAATAAAAAGCCGACCCATCAGGGTCGGCTGGAAAAACCATAACAATTGCGACCAAAGCCGCCAAAAGTGAACATGAGCGTGAAAATCAGACACTGAGTTGCTGATCAGCAAGCGGGACGGACCCGATACTCGCTTTGCAATGCCAACAGTGATTGAGAAACAGCCTCATATTAGGCACTCCCCCCGACAGTCACGTTGATCTATGTCAAAGGAGGTAGCGAAGAGCGCGCGGCCCGATGATTTGTCGGCGCAAATCACCCTTTGCCCACCCGTTAGCTGCCCGTTAGCCACGGCGAACCAGCCGGTAGGCAACCTCATCGAAGTAGGAGAGCTGACCCGACAACACCCGCGGGTGATCCACCTCGGCGGCGCGCCCCAACACCTCGATGCGAAAATCGCGCTCGAACAGGGCTCGCACCTCCATCTCCCCCACCGAGAAGGGGGGCTGACTCTGCTGCTCAGGCTGATATTCGAGGGTCACCAGCAGGATCTGGCCACCAGTCTCGACCAGCGAACTGATAAGGGCCGCATACTGGCGGCGCATCGCGGTCGGCAGGGCGATCAGCGCCGCGCGGTCATAGACCAGCCGGTAACGGCGACCCAGACTGGGTGCGGCGAAAAAATCCCCCTGAAAAATGCGCAGGCTATCCACTTGATGGCACTGATAAGGGCCCACTTCGCTGACGGTCGCGGCGAGCTGGTTTTCACTGAAGAACTGGCTGACGGCAAGGCTCGATAGCTCGAAACCGTCGATTGGATGGCCCTGACCGCTGAGCCAGAGCATGTCGCGGGACTTGCCGCACAGGGGAACCAGCACCGGCTCGTCCGCTTGCTGGGCCGACCACCAGGATTGCAGCCAGTGGTTGAAGTCCGCCTGATGAAAGCCAATCCGGTTCTCTTCCCAACGCTGATGCCAAAACGCAGCTTCCATCGTTATTACCCTTCTGTACTAAAGATGCATCAATATCACAACTTAACCGGCACCGCGCAACCCTCTGCCCTCCCCTTTTTGCCACGTAGCCTCTGCCTGTTATCAGGTGAATGACGGGACGTCCCCTTGCCGCACACCTCGCAGTCGCAATGGGCACTATCGGGTGTGTTGATGACGGGCAGAGGCGCGCCAATCCATGCGAACGAGTCATGCATTGATAGCCATTAATGAGAGAAGGGAATGACGTTGGCAGGCCAAACAGCGCCTGCCAACGTCAATTAGATCACGACAGCGTGGCACGAGCGGCCGCCAGCTGGCGCTCGATATAAGCAAAATCGGGACGATCGGCGGGGAGTTCCGAGAGGCAGGCCGCTTTGAGCTGATGCAACCCATCGAGCGGTGAGCCTTGCGTATCGCAATGGGCCAACAGCTCTTCCAGCAGGCAGCCAAAGGCACGCACTTCCAGTCGCTCAAGGCCCACGGCCCGCTCGCGGTTGCTGCGCTCATACAAAGAGGCGGCACCGAAATCCCCCAGCAGGGCGCGAGCCGGGGTATCAGGCCCGCGGGCAAACAGAATATTGTGGCCGTAAAGATCCCCATGCATGATGCCCGCGCGGTGCAGATGGCCCGCCACCGAGGCAATGCCGTGGGCCATTGCCAGCGCATCCGGCACACTCAGGCGCAGCCCCTCTGGATAGATATCGCGGGTGCAGGAGGCCAGGCTCGGCGGCCCGGCCAGATTGGCAAAGGCCGGATCGATCAGCTCCATCACCAGCGCCGGAATGCCGGAGGGGTGATCCGCCACCTTGCCCACCACCTTGATAAGGTTGGGATGGCTGCCCGCCGCCAGCGATGCCGCCATCTCGCAGCGGGGCAGCCCGTCGCTGGTCACCGCCCCCTTGAACAGCTTGACCGCCACCTGACTGGCATCAGCTCTGTCGCTCGCTTGAGTCACTGCATCAGCAGGATTACCCACAAGGGTGGCGCGATGGATAACGCCAGATGCTCCCTGCCCCAGCAGTTCGCCGAGCGCCAGCGTCTCCCAGGCAAGGGGAGCGACATGGGCATCATCGATGGCCCGCGCCTCCGTCCCTTCGCTAAAGGGGTTGCCGGAGTAGGCGAGCCATGAAAGGCGCGGCAGCGAGAGCAGCCACTCGGGGAAGCGTTCGATACGGTTGGCGGCGATGCGCAGCAGCTCCAGATTGCGGCAGTTGGCAAGACTTGCCGGCAACTCGCGCAGGCGGTTGCCCGCCAGCATCAACTTTTGCAGGGCGTCGCACTGGCCCAGCTCATCCGGCAACTGCTGCACCGCATTGTCGGTCAGGATCAGCCAGCGCAAACCGGCGGGCAGCGCCTTGGCCGAGACGGTGGCAATCCGGTTGGCCTTAAAGCCCACCATGGTGAGCGCCGGGCAGCGCCCCAACACCTCGGGCAGCTCGGTAAAGCGGTTCTCGGAGCAGAAGATGATGCGCAGTTTGCCAAACCCGGCCAGCTCGTCAGGGAGCGCGCTTAGCTGGTTGCCGGTCAAATCCAGCACCTCCAACGTCTCTTTCAGGCTCAAAATCTCGTGGGGGAAAACCGCGAGATTTTCAGAGAGCTTCAAATGGCGGGCACCGCACAGTTCACCCGCACGCAGCTGTTCCAGAGTATGCATAACCGTTTCTCAATCCTGATGATCTGCCTGATGGCGTAGCCCGCCATCAGCTCGCGCCGAACCTGCGTCCGGTGGTTTTAAAGGGGGGGCATTATAAAGAATTCGGGGCGCAGATCGCCCCTTTTGTTGCCTTGGCAAGGCATGGCGCTTAGCCACACCACCCCAGCGAATGGACGAAACAGGTAGGGTGCAAATTCATTGCACCCTACGGTACTGTAACGAGTAATCAATCATGACGTAGAACATTCAGCCGCCAGTTCATCAAGCACTGCGAATACTCCATCAAGATCATCACGATAGAAGGCTGTATAATTTGATGTAAAAACACATCTCTCGCTAGTATTTAACTTAAGTCCTCGGATCAGCTCGCGATTTTTAACCCAATAATTCCCCATCGCTATTGGATCCAAACCACCTGAAATTGTTTCTCTGGTTGCAATATAGCCATCGTCATCCCTACCCAAGAAAAAAGTACTGCTTAGGTGTGACAAACAGTGATCAAGGAATAAGAATATATTTCTTTCATCGTTATCAGGATTGAAGCATATATCAAATACGTAGTTGTTCACTAACCGAGCTATTCCACCATTATCCCCACTCCCGCTCTCATCATAATACCCACAACCTACGCCTGAACCATCAGGAGGATTTGAGTTACTAAGTTGATATATAACGAATATTTTTACGATATTACGTGTAATAGCAACTCTTCGAGCGAGTGAGTTCTCTTCTGCTAATGTTGGGTCTTGTAATGCCTCTTCTATAAATTTATAGTAAGCCGAACCAAGATAAACATCCACTGGCACATCATTGACTTCTGAAAAGAAGTTTTTCTGTTGATCGATATAAGTCTGCTTGAAGAGAAAGAAGACCTCCTGTGATAATTTTCTCATTTCCATCAAAGCAAGATCTCTTACAACCCCTGATGTAGGTGCATTATTATCCTGATGAACAATAAGTGCTTTTTGCAAATTATATAATTGGCCACCACGATCAGATGAGCACTCTAGCCTAAATATCATAAGGTCATACCAACCAAGAGCACCACGTTCAGAACTTATAAGCTTCCGCAGTATGCCATTACCTTGATAGCTATTTTCCCCAAATAATCGCCACGCAATCTCTATGACATTTTCAGAAGTATTTGATAGCCGCCGTCCAGACCCACTGCCCCAACCGACACTATCTAGCAATCGCAATAAAGAGTAAATTGAACGCTGACGCAAGCCCTGATCATTATTATTGAACATTGAGTAATGTGGTATGT
Organism: Aeromonas sp. QDB62; assembly: GCF_027705695.1. Taxonomy (NCBI): domain Bacteria; kingdom Pseudomonadati; phylum Pseudomonadota; class Gammaproteobacteria; order Aeromonadales; family Aeromonadaceae; genus Aeromonas; species Aeromonas sp. QDB62. The sequence goes on from NZ_JAPDCD010000015.1 coordinate 27,865, forward strand.
ACGCAATAAGCGTACTTATCGCATCTGCTGCCTGCGTGTTTGTGAGTTCATGAGATTGGTTGACTAAAACACGCCAAAATTGATCATGAGAATATTCTCCATTGGTCAACTCAAAATCCGGTAGTGTTAGTATTGACGTAATCAACGAACCATTTTTAACCCGTGCAACTGCTTTTTGGTAAAGAATAAATGTCTGTTGTGGTTCGGGTGTTGCAAACCGAACAATGAGTTTTAGATATGCCTCTAAATTTCTAAAGCCACTACTATTAAAACATGCTCTGGTTCGGCGTTCAGCTTCATCGATATCACTGCTAAAACCAATGTCCACATTACTCACATCAAATAACTGCGATAATAAAAATCGAGCAGACCTTGGCAAGTTCTCTTTCAATTCTGAAAAAGCACTTGAATTTATAAAGCCTTTGTTTTTGGGATCTTGCTGAACTGAAAATGAGCCACTTCTACCTTCAGTCTCTTCTACATAAATACGTCTAAACAAACCAGGATAATTAAGGTGTAACAATATAAGATTGATAAGATCCTTGTTATTGAAATCTGTTCTCCCCAAGTCTGTTTTCTCAATTTGCATTAAGATCATTGCATTAACGAATCGTTTTAACTTTCGTAAATTGCCAACCAAAGGCATATAGTCAGAAGCGAGAACACCATCAAAAATATCTGCAAGCTCATTAAGAATGGTGCCGAGCTTGAACATGGTATCAGAAGGAACGAGGCTAAGCTGTTCATTACTATCTTGCCAATTTCGCCGCAAAAAATTACTGAGACTAGAGCTATCTACGAACAGGCTTAACTTTACCGTTACAAACTTTTCTAAAAACTCGCGAGCTCTTTCACCTTCTTCATTATTCCCAGTAAGCACTTCGGTGTCATAGCAAAGAACATATGTTGCCTGAGACAGCTTGAAAGTTCTCCTCGTTGCAAATAAAACACTGTTTATTGTTTTCGCGTCCAGACGGTCTAGATCATCAATTACAATAATTACACGCCGATGGATACGGCGCAAAACCTCATCAATACCATCGAGAAGTTCATCGATCGTTTCCTGAGAAGGCTCTAGCGAAAGCTTGAACCCCAAGAATGAAACGTCTGCTTTTCCTTTGATGAGACGGGAATATCTCGAAGCGGCGGGCCTAAATTCTGGCGCAAATACCTTGTCTTGAATCACCGCAGATAAATCGCGAATTAGGCGATCAGCAAGGTCAGGTTCGGATGCATAACGTATCGGTTCGAATCGACAAACAAGAACTTTGTCAGCAGCATCTTCCCAATAACGCTCAACCAGATTAATAAAACTTGTTTTACCTACACCCCATGGACCATCAACCCCAAAGATCAACCCAGGATGAGAGTCAGATGCAAGCACAGTCTCAGCAAACGACTTAGCCTGAAGTTCGTTTGTCAGAAGATCGTCCATTTTATCATCAATTTCTTCATCTGCTATGAAATAGAGCTGTGAAGTCTGTTTTTTAGAACGTGTTCTACTTTGCAAAATTGGTGATAGAAACATAACACAGAAAAAAATGAGAATAGCAGGCGCCCAATGTGGATCAGCAGATTTAAACGCTGCATGTAGCTTTGCAAGCCAAGGTGAGGCTAATTTGCTTGACCAAGCGCCAATAACTACACCTGCAAGTAAATCAATACGATAACTACGAACTATACGCATAACTGCCAAGTGAGCATTTCGCTTGACAGCGTAAAGCAGACAAATACCTAAACCAGTTATTATTCCAATTGCCTTTAGGTATAGAGAAACGTCAACAACTTGCAGTGCAAAGCTAGTTCCCAAGAGGAAAAAGAGACGTGCGACTTCAGCTCCAACAAAGCCAATAAAGAGCATCCTCGCGAAAACCAATAACTCGGGCATCTTCATCGCTGAAGGTTTACTCGCCATCGACTTCTCCTTTCTATATGACTTGCAGTTTTAGGAAAGACACTTTAACACACGAACAATTGGAAAAAGAAAAGACACCCTAAGGCGTCTTTCTTTTATCTGGAGTCTGGAGCCAACCGGTTAGGAGATCTCCCCCTCCCCACCTTGCCCTGCAACCCAATCAAATCGGGGTAATGGAGGTGATATGGGCATCCCCGTCCAGTGATTTGAAGATCTGCACCACGGCTTCGCCATGGATCGGTTTGGCAAGCGGCACTGTGCTCTTGCACTTGAAGCGGTAGTTGGTGCCAGCCACCACTTGAGTGGAGACTTCAAAGGGTACGTACTGCACCCCGACAAAACCTTTCAGCGCCCGGTCAAATACCGCCTGATCCTCGGCGGTCAGCTTGTGATATGGGTCTATCCACCCACCAACACGGCTTGTTCTGACATATCAAACTCTCCGTGCTCTATGACCCCGACTCGTTTGGCCGATCGGGCTGCGCCCCGTTGATTCAAGTGGTTTCCGGTCTCCACCGGGGTGTCATCACTGCCGGTTGGCGCGATGACGATGGGCCCGTTTACGCGGCTGTCAACGCGTTGATCTGCCCTCCCCCCAACCACGAGCCGCTGTTAACAGCAGGCTCAATTGGCATGAGAGAGCCTGGTGCGGGATCGCAAAAATGCCCCTGTCACATATGACCGGGGCAAGGTGGCGAAAAAGCGGATCGAAAAAAGAAGATGTGTAGCGCAAACGATTGAAAAAAGAAAAGACGCCTCAAGGGCGTCTTTTTGCATTTTTATGCTCGAAGGGTAGAAGGGCGCGAGCCGCTTATTCCCATTCGATGGTTGCGGGCGGCTTGCCGGAGACGTCGTACACCACGCGGGAGATACCGTTGATCTCGTTGATGATGCGATTCGATACGTGACCGAGGAAGTCGTACGGCAGGTGAGCCCAATGGGCGGTCATAAAGTCGATGGTTTCGACGGCGCGCAGCGCAATCACCCAGTCGTACTTGCGACCATCGCCCATGACGCCAACAGAGCGCACCGGCAGGAACACGGCAAACGCCTGGCTGACCTGGTTGTAGAGGTCGGCTTTGCGCAGCTCTTCGATAAAGACAGCATCGGCCTTGCGCAGCAGATCGCAGTACTCTTTCTTCACTTCGCCAAGCACGCGCACGCCCAGACCCGGGCCCGGGAACGGGTGACGGTAGAGCATGTCGTAGGGCAGACCCAGTTCGAGACCAACGCGGCGCACTTCGTCTTTGAACAGCTCGCGCAGCGGCTCGACCAGACCCATCTTCATTTCGTCCGGCAGGCCGCCGACGTTGTGGTGAGATTTGATGACATGGGCTTTGCCGGTCTTGCTGGCAGCGGATTCGATGACATCCGGATAGATGGTGCCCTGGGCCAGCCAGCGAGCATTTTTCAGCTTCTTGGCTTCGTCGTCGAACACTTCGACGAAGACGCGGCCGATGATCTTGCGCTTGGCTTCCGGCTCGTCTTCACCCGCCAGGGCTGAGAGGAAGCGCTCTTCCGCTTCAACCTTGATGATGTTCAGACCAAAGTGGTCACCAAACATCTCCATCACCTGCTCGCCTTCGTTCAGACGCAGCAGACCGTTGTCAACGAAGACGCAGGTCAAGCGATCGCCGATGGCGCGGTGCACCAGCATGGCGACCACGGAGGAGTCGACACCACCGGAGAGGCCGAGGATCACTTCGTCGTCACCTACCTGCTCGCGGATGCGGGCTACGGCGTCGTCGATGATGGTGGCCGGAGTCCACAGGCATTCGCAGCCACAGATGTCCTTGACGAAGTGCTCCAGCATGCGAGCACCCTGACGGGTGTGGGTCACTTCCGGGTGGAACTGCACGCCGTAGAAGCGCTTGGCTTCGTTGGCCATGGCCGCGTGGGGGCAGGTCGGGGTGCTGGCGATGGTGGTGAAGTCAGCCGGGATGGAGGTGACCTTGTCACCGTGGCTCATCCAGACATCCAGCAGGGCATTGCCGTTGTCGGCGATGGCATCTTCGATGTTGCGCAAGAGGGCGCTGGTCTTGCCGGAGTCGCCCAGCACTTCGACCTTGGCGTAACCGAATTCACGCTCGGTGGAGGATTGCACTTTGCCACCCAGCTGCTCGGCCATGGTCTGCATGCCGTAGCAGATGCCAAACACCGGCACACCGGCGTTGAACACGTACTCGGGAGCGCGCGGGCTGCCCGCTTCGGTGACGGACTCCGGACCGCCGGAGAGGATGATGCCGTTGGGGTTGAATTCGCGGATCTGCTCTTCGGTCACATCCCAGGCCCACAGTTCGCAGTAAACACCGATCTCGCGCACACGGCGGGCAATCAGCTGGGTGTACTGGGAACCGAAGTCGAGGATAAGGATACGGTGCTGGTGAATGTCTTTAGTCATTTTATTCCTGCATCAGGCTGATGTTTTAACAAAAAGCATGGGGATAAAAACGGTGTCAAAACGGGGCCGTAGCCCCGTCTTGTATCAGCCCATCCGATAGTTGGGGGCTTCTTTGGTAATGGTCACATCGTGGACGTGGGACTCTTTCATCCCGGCGCCGGAGATGCGCACGAACTCTGCCTTGGTGCGCATGTCGTCGATGGTGGCGCTGCCGGTCAACCCCATGGAGGAGCGCAGGCCGCCCATCTGCTGGTGGATGATCTCTTTGAGGCGGCCCTTGTACGGCACGCGACCTTCGATGCCTTCCGGCACCAGCTTGTCAGCGGCGTTGTCGGTCTGGAAGTAGCGGTCGCTGGAACCTTTGGACATGGCGCCCAGGGAACCCATACCACGGTAGGATTTGAAGGAGCGACCCTGATAGAGCTCGATCTCGCCCGGCGCTTCTTCAGTACCGGCGAACATGGAGCCGACCATGACGCAGCTGGCGCCCGCGGCGATGGCCTTGGCGATGTCGCCGGAGAAGCGGATACCGCCATCGGCAATCACCGGAATACCGGTGCCTTCCAGCGCATCAACGGCGTCGGAGATGGCAGTGATCTGGGGGACACCGACACCGGTGACGATACGGGTAGTACAGATGGAGCCCGGGCCGATACCGACCTTGACTGCGTTGACACCGGCAGCAGCCAGCGCCTTGGCGCCGGCACCGGTCGCCACGTTGCCACCGATGATCTGCAGATCCGGATAGGCGTCGCGAGTGGCCTTGATGCGATCCAGCACGCCCTGGGAGTGGCCGTGGGAGGAGTCGATCAGCAGCACGTCAACACCGGCTTCCACCAGCGCAGCAACGCGCTCTTCGTTACCGGCACCGGCACCGACCGCGGCACCGACGCGCAGACGACCCTTGTCATCTTTACAGGCGTGCGGCTTGCGCTCGGCTTTCTGGAAATCTTTAACGGTGATCATGCCCTTGAGTTTGAAGTCGGCGTTCACCACCAGCACTTTTTCGATACGGTGCTTTTGCATCAGGGCAACCACCTCTTCGCGAGGGGCCCCTTCACGCACGGTGACCAGACGATCTTTCTGGGTCATGATCTGTTCAACGGTCTGGGAGAGGTCAATCACGAAGCGCACGTCACGGCCGGTGATGATACCGACCAGCTTGTTGCCATCAGTCACCACAGGGTAACCGGCGAAGCCATTCTTGTGGCTCAGCTCCTTGATTTGGGCAATGGTCATGTCAGGGCGTACGGTGACGGGGTCAGTGACCACGCCGCTTTCGTACTTCTTGACCTTGCGCACTTCGGCAGCCTGCTGCTCGATGGACATGTTCTTGTGGATAAAGCCGATACCGCCTTCCTGGGCCAGAGCGATAGCCAAACGGGCATCAGTCACTGTGTCCATGGCAGCGGAGATCATGGGGATGTTCAGGCTGATGGTGGAGGTCAGCTTGGTACGCAGATCGGCAGTATTGGGAAGAACTTCGGAGTGGGCGGGAACCAACAGTACATCGTCGAAGGTTAACGCTTCTTTGGCAATCCTGAGCATGGCAATATCTCACCGTTGAGGAAGTGGGGGTGTAAAATATTGCCGACGAAGTTTACTCACCGATTGGTCACTGGTAAAGAAGTTTTTTGAATTTTTTATGGCGTAGCCCTCTTTTAGGCGGCCAAGAGGCTAAAAAACCAAGACTTTCTCTTCAAAAATGGCCGTTTTGTGGCAAAAGAGTTGAGCGAATGGAGTTTTATGCAAAATGCCCCTGATGAATTTCCCCCGGCGGCAGATTGGCAACCCCCTGCCCTCTTCCCCATCCTGCAGCAAAACAGACCCAGATAACCCAGCATTCCATTGCATCGCAATGCACTCGTTAACACGCGAGGCAAGTCGCCATGTTGGCAGTTGTTGCGCTGGCGCAACAAATCAAACAATTCCTGTCACACACACGCAAAAGTTGTGGCAGCCGGAAGAGGTGGTCTCGTAAGATACCCTGCAGCGCCATGATGTGACCATGCTCGTATTGGCCCACCCGGGCCACCAACAAGAGAGGTCAAGCACCGGAAAACGGGGCAACAGCGAATATATTCTGCGGTGAAACAAAACCCGGCAGAATAACGAGTTTGCCACCCTAACATGCTTATTTCAGTGCATGGAAAACAATCCACACATATCAATCAACCATCGCGGGAATATATATGAGATTTCAAGGAAAGATTTCTGAGTGGAACGATGACAAGGGATATGGATTCGTCGAACCTAATGGCGGAGGTGAACGCACATTTATTCATATCAAGTCATTCAAATCGAGAGCACGAAGACCCGCCAATGGCGATCTGGTTATTTATGAAGTAGAGAAAGATAGTCGGCAACGCAGCAATGCAGTCAATGTCTCGTTTCCCCATGAACGATCACAGCAAAGAAAGAGAGGGGGCAGTAACGTCAGTCTGATATGGCCACTACTGTTTATATCAAGCATATTTGCACTCACCCTGTTTCAGCGTATTCCGGCTCTCATCCTCATCGTCTATATATCCCTGAGCATTATTACGTTTATTGCCTATGCCATTGACAAACATGCCGCCCAAAATAACCACTGGCGTACTCAAGAGAGCACCCTGCATCTGCTGGCCCTGCTCGGTGGTTGGCCTGGCGCCCTCTCTGCCCAACAGCTGCTCAGGCATAAATCAGCCAAAGTGGAATTTCGCCAGGTGTTCTGGGTAACGGTTTTCATGAATCTGCTTCTGCTGTGCGGGTTAACCATGAGCGATCCGGGTCGTGCCATGCTTGGCACTGTCACCACAGAGATCCTCCATCTGATCGCCCCCTGGGCTTGAGTCCGTGTTCGGCATAACTTATCGCCATCAGATTTTGCCCTTGCATCAATTTAACCGGTGGCCTGATTGATACCCGCATCAAACGCCACCGGTTTGCGCCCTTCAACGCGACAGCGCAGAGTCACTCTCTGACAAGCTAGCCAAACAAGATGTCCGGGCTCGGCTCCTGCCGCGCGCTGGGGTAAGATAGCGGCCATCGTTTTATTCCGGCCCGCCGGAGCAGACCACAGGTACGCCCTTGAACCGATTTACCCCATCTAGTGCGGCGAGTGGCCGCGAGCAGCAGGTCTTTACCGTCACCCGCCTCAACAGCGCCGTGCGCATGATCCTGGAGCAGGATCTGGGGCTGGTGTGGCTGACCGGCGAGCTCTCCAACTTGGCGATGCCTAGCTCCGGCCACTGGTACTTTTCGCTCAAAGATCTGGGGGCGCAGGTGCGCTGCGCCATGTTCAAGGGCAACAACCGGCGGGTGACGTTTCGCCCGCAGGATGGCATGCAAGTGCTGGTGCAGGCGCGAGTTTCCCTCTATGAGCCGCGCGGCGACTACCAGCTGATCATCGAGTCGATGCAACCCGCTGGCGACGGCGTGCTGGCGCTGCGTTTTGAAGAGCTCAAGCGCCGCCTCGGGGCCGAAGGGCTGTTTGACGAGAGCCGCAAGCGGCCGCTGCCCCGCGAACCGCGCGCGGTGGGCCTCATCACCTCCGCCACTGGCGCGGCTTTGCACGATATGCTGACGGTGCTTAAACGCCGCGCCCCGGATCTGCCGGTCTTTATCTACCCGACCCAGGTGCAGGGGAGCGCCGCCATCAGCCAGATCGTCGCGGCGATCGCCAAAGCGAACCAGCGCGCCGAGGTGGATGTGCTGATCGTCGGCCGCGGTGGCGGATCGCTCGAAGATCTCTGGTGCTTTAACGAAGAGGCGGTAGCGCGCGCCATTGCCCACTCCGCCATTCCGGTTATCAGCGCGGTGGGCCACGAGGTGGATGTCACCATCAGCGACTTTGCCGCCGACTTGCGCGCCCCAACCCCGTCGGCGGCCGCCGAACTGGTGGCGCCGGACAATCAGGCCCGCATCCAGCGCCTCGCCCATCTCAAGCAGCGACTGCTGCAGGCGATGAACCGCCAGCAGACCGCCGCCCGCCACGATTTCATCCTGCTGCAAAAGCGGCTCGACCATCAGGATCCGAAGCGGCGGCTGGAGCAGCAGTCCCAGCGCCTCGACGAACTTTCTGCCCGTTTGCAGCAGCTGCTTCGCCAGCGGCTGCATCAGGGAGAGCGGCGCCTCGCCAATCTTGAGCTGCGCCTGCAGGGCAAGAGCCCGGAGCGCTTGCTGGCCGCCGGCAAGCGCCGCCACCAGCTGGCCGAGGAGCGGCTCCATGCCCTGATTGCCAAACGCCAGGATCTGGCCAGCCACCGCCTCGCCATGCTCACCGCCCGCCTCGACGGAGTGAGCCCGCTTGCTACTCTGGGTCGCGGTTACTCCATCACCCGCACCCCGCGCGGCGAAGTCATCAGCCGCGCCGATCAGGTCAGCAGTGGCGACCAGCTTATCACCACCCTAGCGCAAGGGAGCCTGCAGGTGCGGGTCGAGGGAATTAAGCCGTAACCCGCGCTCTTGAGCCGCGACCCGGCGCTGCGCCTCACTGGCAGCTGGTGCCCCGGTCATACCTGTATAAAAAAATCCCCGCCGGTTGGCGGGGATTTTTATTGGAACGGTATTAACACCTGTCAGCGAGAGCGACCCGCTTAACTGGCCTTGCGCAGGATCTGCTCAAGGTAGTCGGCGAAGTTGTGACCGTTATGCTCCAGCAGTTTCGGGAACATGGATATAGAGGTCATGCCCGGGAAGGTGTTGATCTCGTTGAGCAGGATCTCGCCCTCATCGGTCAGGAAAAAGTCGATGCGCGAGAGGTGGGTCAGTTTCAGCTGACGGAACGCCTTGAGGGCATACTCGTGGATCGCGTCGGCCTGGGCCTGGGTCAGCCCCTCGGCACGCAACGCAGTCTCGGTGTGGCTGGCACTGCTGTACTTCTCTTCATAGGTGTAGAACTTGTCCTGCGGCACGCAGATCTCGCCCGGATAAGTCGCCACCAGCTCGTCACCGTACTGGTAAACCGCCACTTCCAGCTCGCGCGGCTTGACCGCTTTCTCGATCAATACCTGCTCGGAGTAACCGAAGGCATCGGCAATGCCCTTCACCAGATCCGCTTCGTTGCTGGCGGAGTAGCAGCCAACGGAAGAGCCCTGGGAGGCCGCCTTGATAAAGACCTTGCCCCACTTGGCCAGCGCGGCTTTGGCATCGCTCAGCGCCGCGTCGTTTTGCTCGGTCAGGAACAGATAAGGGGTGTTGGGAATGCCGATGGCGGAGAGCCACAGCTTGGTGCTGATCTTGTTGAAGCAGATCTTGCTCGCCTCGGCATCGCAACCGAGATAAGGCAATCCGGCCAGTTCGAGGAAGGATTGCAGATCGCCGGTCTCACCCGGGTAGCCGTGGATGCAGGGCACCACGTAATCCACCGGACGGGCCACGCTGTCAAACGAGAGCAGCTTGTCGAGCCCCAGCTTGCACTCGCGGCCATCGGCACTGAGCCAGCGATCGGCGAACATCTCGACGCGGGTCACTTCGACACCGGGCAGGAGGCCCAGTTGTTGCTCGAGGAAATTGGCGCTGCGCAGAGAAACTTCGTGCTCGGAGCCACCGCCGCCGCACAGCAGCAAGACATGCATGTTCTTCATTAGATGTGATCCCTTGGGAAAAGCGGCCTCGTCATGACCATTTGATAAGCTAACCACCATAAAAACCGGACGAAGCCAGATACGAACATAAGTGCGCGCCAGTGTAGCAAGGGAGATCAACCCTTGTCAGCTGATGGGAGACCCATGACCCCACTTCTTGCAGTGAAAAGTCTCCCCTGTGTCAAAATCGGGACACATTGTCCCTCAGCGCGGGGGATCGACCCTTCCCATCCCGTTGCCATTGACCCGAAACCAGCCGGCGATGCTGTAGCGCTCGCGGTTGGCAGGCAGCACCTCGTGGGGAAAATCTTCGGAGAGAAACAGCACCAGCCGCCCGCCCTTGGGGCTGACATCCATCAGAAACTGCTCGTCGTTGTCATAGAAGCGCAGCAGGCCACCGGCTTCCGGTTGCCAGTCGTTGTTGAGGTAGAAGACCGAGGTGAGGCGGCGGTTGGAGCGACCGGCAAAGGCATCGCGATGGGTAGCGTAAAAATCGCCGCTGCGATAGCGGGCAAAGTGGGCCTCGTAGTCAAACAGCCCCAGCATCAGCATCCGGTTGGCGGCAAGACGCAGGGACTCCATCCGCGCAAGGTAGTCGGCCACCGGCGCCCCGAGGGAGGGCTCCAGCCAGTGGATCTGGTCACGGCGAATGTCGGGATTGCCCTGATGCAGGGCGTCACGGCCGATCCCGGCCGGTTGCCATTCGCCTGGCAAACAGGCTTTGAGGGCATCCACCTCTGCGGCGGTCAAAAAATCATCCACTATCACCCATCCCCGGGTGTAAATGGCATCCATGGCAGCTTGATAGTCCAAGATTGGCTCACAATGAGTGGAGAGAGGGCGCTTTTTAGCGACTTACCGGCCAAGTCACAAACCGGTTTGCTTCTCTTGAGAAGTCCCACCATCAATACGCGATTTGTCGCCCGCTTCCCCGCTTTTTGTCGCCAGTTGTGATCCCGCCCCACCGGACGGCGTATTGGCTGTCGAAACTGTGATGGCCCTTGCAATCAAGGGGAAGAGAGAGTGCGGGTCTCTTGCCGCCAAAAGAGCCAACCGATACCGTACTCCAGTACCATTACGCTATTCATCCGACATCTATCGCCACAACCGACCGAACACCTCACGGACAACCAATAGAAGGATCTGCTTATGCCTCTGCCCGATCTCACTTTGCAACGACTGGATGGCACCCCCTATCCGCTGGCCCAACTGGCGGGCAAGGTGGTGCTGGTAGTCAATGTCGCCAGTCGCTGCGGCTTTACTCCCCAATATGAAGGACTGGAAGCCCTCTATCGGGAACTCGGCCCCAAGGGGCTGGTGATCCTGGGCTTCCCCTGCAACCAGTTTGGCAATCAGGAGCCGGGGGATGCGGACGAAATTGCCCGCTTCTGCTCCCTCGACTATCCGGTCACCTTCCCCATCATGGCCAAGTGCGATGTCAACGGCGAGCATGCCCACCCCTTCTACCAGTGGCTTAAAAAACAGAAGCCGGGTTTTCTGGGGCTGGAAAACGTCAAATGGAACTTCACCAAGTTCCTGATCGACCAGGAGGGTAATGTGGTGGACCGCTTCGCCCCCCAGGCCAAACCGGAGAACCTGGCCGAGCAGATCCGCGAGATGTTCTGAATCGCCCGACGCGTGTTGCGCCACTGCGTTGAACGATTGTGTGGCGGCCGGTGCGACAGCTACTGCGCAGCGGCCGCTATTTTGCTATATTACGGCCCCACTATCTTTTCCATATCGTGGCTGGCCCCAAAGTGCTGGCTGCCCGTTGAGCCAAAGGCTCATCTCAGGAGTGTCTCTCGAACATGTCATTCAACGAACTGGGTCTGTCTCCGCATATTCTGCGGGCCGTCAAGGAGCTGGGTTACGAACAGCCAACCCCCATCCAGCAGCAAGCGATTCCGGCCATTCTGGCTGGTCAGGATGTGCTCGGCGGCGCTCAGACAGGCACAGGCAAAACGGCCGGTTTCACCCTGCCGATGTTGCAGCGTCTGCTGGCCAACCATGGCCGTGGCCGTCGTCAGGTACGCGCCCTGGTGCTGACCCCGACCCGCGAACTGGCGGCACAGGTGGGCGAGAGCATCATCAAGTATGCCCACCACCTACCGTTCAAGACGCTGATCGCCTACGGCGGCGTCAGCATCAAGCCCAATCTGGATGCCATCAAGCTGGGTGTGGACATTCTGGTCGCCACCCCGGGCCGACTGCTGGATCTGCTGACCCAGGGCGCCCTGACCCTGAGCGAGCTGGAAGTGCTGGTGCTGGATGAAGCGGATCGCATGCTCGACATGGGCTTCATCGTCGACATCCGCCGCATCATGAAGGCGTTGCCTGCAGAGCGGCAGACCCTGCTCTTCTCCGCCACCTTCTCCAACGAGATCAAGGCGCTGGCCGATGATCTGCTCAACGATCCCACCCTGATCGAGGTGGATCCGAGCAACACCGCCGCCGAGCAGGTCTCCCAACGCATCATTCAGGTGGATCGGGAACGCCGCCGCGAGTTGCTCTCCCACATGATTGGCCGTGGCAACTGGCAGCGGGTGCTGGTGTTTGTCCGCACCAAGCAGATCGCCGACCGCCTCGCCCAGCAGATGCAAAAAGATGGCCTCAACACCGTGGCGATCCACGGTGACAAGAGCCAGGGTGCCCGCAACCGTGCGCTGGCCGATTTTCGCAGCGGCGCCGTGCGGGTGCTGGTGGCGACCGATATCGCCGCCCGCGGCCTCGATATCGATCAACTGCCCTACGTGATCAACTTCGAACTGCCCCAGATGGCGGAGGATTACATCCACCGTATCGGCCGTACCGGTCGTGCTGGTCGCGGCGGCGAGGCGATCTCGCTGGTCAGCCATGACGAACTGGGTCAGCTCAAGGCCATCGAAGCATTGATCGGCCAATCCCTGACCGTGGAGATCCTGGAAGGGTACGAGCCCAGCGGCAAGCCGAGCCGTCAGACCCTGCCGGGCAGCAAACCGGTGCAGAACCCGCCCCGTGAGCGCGGCCATGCCAACGCCAAGAGCAATGCCAAAGGCAAGCCTGCCGCAGGTAAGGGCAAAGCCAAGGGTGATACCGCCAAGAAGCCAGCCCAGTCTCCTCAAAACAAGTCCCGCAAGCGGGAAGTGGTAGGCGAGGATATCGGCTTTACTCCGATGCGCCGCCTGCCCAAGGCGATGCGCGACAGCTATCAGGACAGCAGCGACGAGTAAGCTCGCGCGCGACGCTAACTGCCAAACCCAAAGAGGGAGCCTGCAAGGCTCCCTCTTTCGTTATGAATGGTGCGAGCTGGCGCAAGTGATCCACTCAGGATCAGACCAGCGAATGGCGCACCGCTGCGGCGCCATGGCTGGGCGGCGCTGAACCATCGAGCGGATTGAGTTGCAAGAACTCGAACAGGCCTGCCTGCATATTGACGTTCCAGAAGCGCCCGGCGAGGGTGAGTTGCAGCCGTGCGCTCTCTATCTCGGCCAGCCCATGCTGCTGCCAGGCGGCAAAGAGCGGCATCAGATGGGTCAGCAAAGGTGCAGGCAGACGATCCAGCGCCAGCACGCCGCTGTCGAGGGCGCCGCGCAGCAGACCATCCATCCGCGCATTGGGGTTGCGCCCCATCACCATCCCAGGCGCCCGCTTGCCGTTGGCCAGTGCGTCGTGCCAAGGGGCCAGATCCCGGCCATACATCAAGCCGTGACCAAGAATACTGCCCCCCGCACCGGCGCCAAAGGGGAGGATCTCGGCGCCGCGCTTGGCCATCTGGTTATAGCGGCTCTGCTCGGCCGGACTGCGCCGCCAGTGGCTGCAAGAGAGGCGCTCCCAGCCGTGGGCTTCCAGTTGCGCTCCGCCATAGGCATACATGGCCGCCCGCTGCTGGCCATCGGCGAGCCAATACTGGGTGCCCTTCTCCTGCGCCCGCTCCAGATTGGTGCCCTGCATGGCGATCAGCTGGTAGAGATCGACCCCGTGTACACCGCTCGCCATCACATCACGGATATCCTGCTGCCACACGGCATCATCCTGACCGGGCAGGCCAAAGATGAGGTCCGCCACGATCACAGCCGCATCATCCCGGGTCAGCTCGCCAAGGCGGGCCAGCAGCGTCTCCCTGTCATCGAAGCGGGCTGCCTGCTGGCGCACCCGGCTATCAAAGCTCTGCACCCCGAACGAGAAACGGTTGAACCCACCCGCCAGCGCCGCCTGCCATTTCTCATCGTCAAAACCGTTGAGCCGTCCCTCCAGCGTCACCTCGGCATCGGCCGCCAGCGGAAAACGGCGGATCACTGCGGCCAGCATGGCCAACTCGCCGGCGCTCATGTCGGTCGGTGTGCCGCCCCCTACATAGACGGCTGAAAACGGCATGCTCTGCGCCAGCGGGGTGTCCGCCGCCTGCGCAAGGGAGGCGCAGAGGGCGTTGACGTAGCGGTTGATCCGCGCCGGATTGGCGCCATTTTCAAAGAAATTGCAGAAACTGCAGCGCTTGCGGCAAAACGGAATATGGATGTAGAGGGCGCGCTCCTCAGCTTCACTCTCTCGCTGCCACCAGCTCTGCCAGCCAGCCTCATCGAGCGGGAAGGGGCGCATCCCTCCCCGACTGGCATGAGCCGAGGTCTTGGCGCTAAAGGCAAACTTGAGGGGATCCGGCGAGGCAATGCCGGTCATTGAAGGGGTCAGAATCATGGTGGTCACTATTCAGAAAATAATGACAATGATAACGATTATCGTTACTTGCAATTTGTTCTGGATCAACCCGCAGAGCCGCGCACCTCGCCGAGGTCATTTTGGCAACCTGCATTACCGATCTGCTTAACAGATTATTTACTAAAGAGCGGTTATGGTGTGCCGATAGAGAACCATCTCCCGCCATTTCCTCGTCTACGATCAAGACGATACGGGATCACATAACAACACCGAGCGCATGGAACTTGCCCAAAATGCATAACCTCTCCCTGAACTGGAAAATCTTCCTCCCCCTTGCGCTGGTCATCAGCACCACCTTTGGCCTCTGCTTCGAACTTTCCGCCTGGCTGCAACGGGATCTCGCCATCCGGCTGGCGGGCGAAAAAGTGGAGAGCGCCGCCAACACCTACATGGATCAGCTCAACGTCCTGATGATGACCGGTGGCATGGCCAACCGGCAAATCGTGCAGACCAAGCTCAAGAGTGAAGCGGGCATCGTCGAGGCTCGCCTGATCCGCGCCCCGGCCGTCAGCAACCTGTTTGGCCCGGGTCACCCGGATCAGAAAGCGCAGGATCCCCTCGATGAGCGCGCCATCAATCAGGGAGAGACCATTATGGAGCAGCAGGGTAACCGGCTCACCCTGATCAAACCGTTCAAAGCCTACAAGGAGTATCGCGGTACCCAGTGCACAACCTGTCATCAGGTCAATGAAGGGACCGTGATGGGCGCAGTGCGGATCAGTTACGACCTCAGCCACACCTTTGGCGAGATCCGCCACAACAACCTGATCCTGAGCGGCAGTCTGGCCGCCGTCTTCAGCATCGGCTTTGGCTTGCTCTGGTGGGTGTTGCAACGCTACGTAAAACGCCCGCTGCGCCAATTGCAGCTCACCATGATCCAGATGGCCAAGGAGCGCAACCTCGCCCTCCCCCTGGTCAATCACAGCCGGGATGAACTGGGCCAGATGACCCGCGCCGTCAATGACATGGTGCAGGGCTTCCGCCACAGTCTGCAGGAGGTGGAAGGAGCAACCCACCAGCTCTATCAGGAGTCGAACCAGATCCGTCAGGTGGCGACCCAGACCGAAAACTCGGCCCGTCAGCAAGAGGGGATGACCACCCAGGTGGCCGCCGCCGTGAGCGAGCTGGCCGCCAGCTCTCATGAGGTGCGCGAACATGCCCGCCACAGCGCCGAGCTCTCCGCCCTCACCAATCAGGATGCCGCCGACACCAGCCGCCTCGCCCAGCACTCCATCACCGACATGGGCGAGATGTCGGCAGAGATTGATCGGGTAGATCAGGTGATCCAGCAGCTCGACAGCCGCTGCCTGGCGGTTGACGGTGTGCTCGAGGTGATCAAGGGGATTGCCGATCAGACCAACCTGCTGGCCCTCAACGCCGCCATTGAAGCGGCCCGGGCGGGCGAGCAAGGTCGCGGCTTTGCGGTAGTAGCCGATGAAGTGCGGGCCCTCTCCAACCGCAGCCGCGCCGCCAGCGAAGAGATATCCCAGATGATCGCCGCCCTGCAAAAAGAGGCTCAGAGCGCGGTTACGGTGATCGGGGATGCAAAAAGCAAAGCCGGTGAGAGCATCAGCAAGACCGAGGCGACCTTGGCGGCCATGCAGAACATCATCGAGCGCATCGCCCGCATCAACGACCTCAACGCCCAGATGGCCCAGTCCGCCGAAGAGCAGGACCGGGTCTGCAGTGAGGTGGACAGCTCGGTGAGCGACATCCGCAACACCTCCAACGACACCCTGGGTCAGGCACACGCCGCCAACCTCGCCAGCATCCAGTTGGTGGAGCAGTGCCAGAAACTGGAGGCACTGCTGAAAACCTATCGCTGGTAATCCACTTCACCAACGAAAAAGCGCGACCCGAGGGTCGCGCTTCTGTTTTCTGGATTTGGCTTCGCTCAACTGCGGCCTTGCGTGTTCACTATCAACAACGCCGCAGAGCATGCTTTAACGGGCGTTGCGGGTTGCTACGGCATCCGCCAGATTGCGCAGCAGCACTTCGGTATCGGCCCAACCGATGCAGGCATCTGTTATGCTCTGGCCAACGGTGAGTTCACACCCTTCCACCAGATCCTGACGCCCTTCCACCAGATGGCTCTCCACCATCACACCAAACACCGCCTTGCTGCCAGCACGCAGTTGATCGGCCACATCTTCGGCCACCACCATCTGGTTCTTGAACTGCTTGCTGCTGTTGGCGTGGCTAAAGTCGATCATCACCTTCTGCGGCAGACCGGCTTTCTCCAGTCCCTTCACTACCTCGCTGACATGGGCCGCGCTGTAGTTCGGCTCACGGCCGCCGCGCAGGATGATGTGACAGTCCGGGTTGCCGCGGGTCGCCACGATGGCGGAGTGACCGTATTTGGTGACCGACAGGAAGTGGTGCGGCGCACTGGCGGCACCAATGGCATCGATGGCGACCTTGATGGTGCCGTCGGTGCCGTTCTTGAAGCCCACCGGGCAGGAGAGACCGGAGGCCAACTCGCGGTGTACCTGGGATTCGGTGGTTCGGGCACCGATCGCGCCCCAGCTCATCAGATCCGCCACATATTGCGGGGTGATCATGTCGAGGAATTCGGAGGCCGTCGGCAGCCCCATGTCGTTGAGATCCAGCAACAGCTTGCGACCAATGCGCAGACCGTCGTTGATCTTGCAGCTGTTGTCGAGGTACGGATCGTTGATCAGCCCTTTCCAGCCCACTGTGGTGCGCGGTTTTTCGAAGTAGACCCGCATCACGATTTCCAGCTGACCTTTCAGCTCGTCACGCAACGCCTTGAGGCGCTTGCCGTACTCCAGCGCGGCCACCGGATCGTGGATGGAGCAAGGACCAATCACCACCAGCAGACGATCATCTTCGCCAGCCAGGATATTGTGAATGGCCTGACGGGATTCAAACACGGTGGACGAGGCCACCTCGGTAGCCGGAAACTTCTCAAGCACCGCAACCGGGGGTAATAACTCTTTGATTTCACTGATACGAACGTCGTCGGTTTGATGCTGCATGACAAGGCTTCCTGCTAGATGACTGCGATTAAGAAATCTCAACATAGCCCGCGACAGCGCGCGTGTAAATAGGAAATTACAGCAACCACAAAACTATTTTGCGCGACAACCTTGCAAGTTATTTAAATGATGCTATACGAAATGGCGATACAGGCGAGGAAGGCAAAAAGGCCCGCTCAGCGCGGGCCCGAAGCGTCGGTGATGACGGGTTTGTCAGTGATCAGCCACGCTGGCTGATACTGGCCAGCTTGTCGAAGTAATCCGGGAAGGTCTTCGAGGTGCACTTGGGATCATTAATGGTGACCGGGGTATCCGACAGCGCCACCAGCGAGAAGCACATGGCGATCCGGTGATCGTTGTAGGTATCGATCTCGGCGTGCTTGAGCTGGGTCGGCGGGGTCACGGTGATGAAGTCATTCCCCTCTTCCACCTCGACGCCCAGCTTGCGCAGCTCGGTTGCCATGGCGTGCAGACGATCGGTCTCCTTTACCCGCCAGTTGTAGATGTTACGAATGGAGGTCGGCCCCTCGGCAAACAGCGCGGCAACGGCGATGGTCATGGCTGCATCGGGAATATGGTTCATGTCCATATCCACCCCGTGCAGCGGCGCCTGCTCAGCCTCGATGAAATCATCGCCCCAGGTGATGCGTGCGCCCATCTTCTCCAGCACGTCGGCGAAGTGGATATCCCCCTGAATGCTGTGCTTGCCGATGCCGGTGACCCGCACCTTGCCCTTGATGGCGCCCGCCGCGAGGAAGTAGGAGGCGCTGGAGGCATCCCCTTCCACCAGAAAGTCACCCGGGCTGATATAGGTCTGGTTGCCCTTGATGTAGAACAGCTTGTAGTTGTCGTGTTCGATGACCACCCCGAACTGCTTCATGATGTGCAGGGTGATGTCGATGTAGGGCTTGGAGACCAGCTCTCCCTTGATGTGGATCCGGGTATCACCGGCCGCCATCGGCGCCGCCATCAGGAAGGCAGTCAGGAACTGGCTGGAAACGGAGCCATCGACGTGCACATCGCCGCCCCACAGCCCCTTGGCATCCACCACCAGCGGCGGATAGCCATCTTTTTTCAGGTACTGGATATGGGCACCCGCTTCACGCAGGGCATCCACCAGATGGCCGATGGGACGCTCTTCCATGCGCGGCTCGCCGCCCAGAGTATATTCACCGGAGCCGAGACACAGCGCGGCGCAGAGCGGACGCATGGCGGTACCGGCGTTGCCGAGGAACAGATTGACCGGATCTTTCACCGCAAAGCTGCGGCCCAGACCGTGCACGGTGCACTCGGTCTTGTCGGCGGAGAGCTTGTACTTGACCCCGAGCTGGGTCAGCGCAGCCAGCATATGACGAATGTCATCGCTGTCGAGCAGGTTGGTCAGACGGGTGGTGCCACGGGCCAGCGCCGCCAGCAGCAGCGCACGGTTAGAGACACTCTTGGAGCCGGGCAGATTGACCTCACCGGCCACACGAGAAATGGGTTCCAAACGCAACGAATTCATAGACTTCCTGTGCTATCTCAAAATAAACGCCTGTCCGGACGTTAACAGCCTGCGTCCCGCTCGGCAAGGGCACTTTCAGGGGAAATCGCACGGCAAACGCCAGCGCGCTGGTTCTGTTGAAAAAAAGACGCCGGGGTATCCCCGGCGTCTTGAATCACTGCAATAGCTGGAAGCGGCTCACGAGTTGTCACGAGAGGCCGCCAGCAAACACATAGGGGCTCTCTTCTCAGCCGTTGCGCTTGGCAAAGCCATCCATAAAGCTGACCAGGGCCTTCACCCCCTCCAGCGGCATGGCGTTATAGAGGCTGGCGCGCATGCCGCCGACAATGCGGTGTCCTTTGAGGGCCAGCAGGCCAGCCGCTTCCGATTCGGCCAGGAACTGCTTGTCCAGCTCGGCATTCTTCAGCTGGAACGGGATGTTCATTCGCGAACGGCAGCTGACATCCACCTGATTGCCATAGAAACTCGACTGATCGAGATAGTCATACAGGAAGTCCGCCTTCTCCTTGTTGCGCGCTTCCATCGCCTCGAGGCCACCCTGCTCCTTGAGCCACTCGAACACCAGGCCGGCCAGATACCAGGCGTAGGTGGGCGGCGTGTTGAACATGGAGTCGTTCTTGGCGGTGAGTTTGTAATCGAAAATCGAGGGCACATCGGCTCTCGCCTGATCCAGCAAGTCATCGCGCACGATGGCGATGGCAAGCCCGGACGGCCCGATATTCTTCTGGGCACCGGCATAGATGATGCCAAAGCGGCTCACGTCGATAGGACGGGAGAGAATGGTGGAGGAGAGATCCGCCACCAGCGGCACCTCGCCGGTGGCCGGGATGTCGAACATCTCGATGCCGTCGATGGTTTCGTTCGGGCAGTAGTGCACATAGGCCGCATCGGCGCGAAACGCCGGGGTCGGCAGCAGGTGGGAGATCCCCTGCTCGTTCTTGGCAACCCCCTGGAAGGTCTGGATATCGCCATACTTTTTGGCTTCATCCACCGCGCTCTGGGACCAGACACCGGTCAGCAGGAAGTCCGCCTTCTTGTTGGCGCCACCCAGCAGGTTCATGGGCACGGCGGAGAACTGGCCGCGACCACCACCGTGCATAAACAGCACCTTGTAGTTATCCGGCACAGCCAGCAGCTCGCGCAGATCCGCTTCAGCCTTCTCGGCCACCGCCATGTAGGGCTTGCCGCGATGGGAAAGCTCCATGACCGAGGCTCCCAGCCCCTGAAAATTACAAAATTCGCGCTGGGCGCGCTCCATGACTTCAACCGGCAGCATGGCGGGGCCGGCGCAGAAGTTGTAAATCTGTTTGCTCATGACGCTTTCCGTGAGTGGATGAGAGTAATCGATGACTTGTCAGGTTTTACACAAGAGCCGCCACAGGATCAAAGGCTTTTTGGGAGCTGGCTCAACCTTTTACCGTCACTCTGCATCCCCCTTGCAGCAGAAAAAGCCCTGAACGGGTCAGGGCTTGCAGGGAACATGCACAGAAATGGCGGGCAGCGCGCATAAACGACCACAGCTGCGCCGTTTCTGACAAATTTACAGTTTGGCGGTGAGCTCCGGCAGCAGGGTGAAGAGATCCCCCACCAGCCCGTAGTCCGCTACCTGAAAGATCGGTGCCTCGCTGTCCTTGTTGATGGCCACGATCACCTTCGACTCCTTCATCCCCGCCAGATGCTGGATAGCCCCCGAAATACCGACCGCGATATAGAGCTCCGGCGCCACCACCTTGCCGGTCTGCCCCACTTGCAGATCGTTGGCGACATATCCCGCATCAACGGCAGCTCGCGACGCCCCCACCGCGCCACCCAGCTTGTCGGCCAGCGCCTCAATCAGGGCAAATTGCGCCTTGGAGCCAAGCGCGCGCCCACCGGAGACCACCACCCGGGCGGCGGTCAGTTCGGGCCTGCTGGAGCGCACCGCGCGGCGCTCGACCAGCCGGGTACGGCCCGCGAATTCGGGCACAGCCAAGCGTTCGATGAGCGCCTGCCCGCCCGTCGCCGCCTTGGCAAACGCGGTGGCCCGCACCGTCATCATCTTGACGGGCGCCGAGCTTGCCACTCTGGCAATGGCATTACCCGCATAGATGGGGCGCAGGAAGGTATCGCTGCTCTCGATAGCCATCACCTCGGAGAGCATCTCCACCCCGAGCCGCGCCGCCACCTGTGGCAGCAGCGCCTTGCCCATGGCGCTCGCCGCCATCAGGCAGTGGCTGTAACCCTGACACCAGCTGGCCAGCAGCTTGTCGACCCCATCCAGCAGCCCGTCGGCCAGCAGGGGATGCTCGGCAAGCAACACCTTGTCGACACCGCCGATGGCCGCCGCCTGTTCACCCGCCTCGGTCAGCCCCTGACCCAGCAACAGCAGATCGACCTGACCGCCGATGGATGCGGCGGCGGTGACCAGTTGTGTCACGTTATCGGCCAGATGGCCCTGATGATGTTCGGCAATGATCAGCACGCTCATGGCAGCACCTTCGCTTCGTGTTTGAGTTTGTCCACCAGCTCGTCCACCGAGCCCACCTTGATCCCGGCGCTGCGAGCTGGCGGCGCCATCACCCCGAGCAAACGGGTCTGATTGGCCACCTCAACGGCGAGTGTCGAGAACGGGGCGCTATCAAGCGGCTTGCGCTTGGCCTTCATGATGTTGGGCAGCGAAGCAAAACGCGGTTCATTCAAACGCAGATCGGCGCTCACCACCGCAGGCAGCGGCATGCCTAGGGTCTCGAGGCCACCGTCGATTTCGCGGGTCACCAGCAGCTCTCCAGCTTCCACCTTGATGGCTGACGCGCAGGTCGCCAGCGGCCACTCATTGAGGGCCGCCAGCATCTGGGCTACCTGATTGTTGTCAGAATCGATGGATTGCTTGCCGAGCAGTACCAGATCCGGCTGCTCCTGCTCACACACCTTGAACAAGGCGCGGGCGACGGTCAGCGGTGCAAGCGCTTCGTCAGTCACATAATGGCGCGCCCGATCCGCTCCCAGTGCCAGCGCATGGCGCAGTTGCTCGGCGGCCGCGTCCGGGCCGAAGGTCACCACCACCAGCTCGCTGGCGATACCCGCTTCCCGCAGCCTGACCCCCTCCTCCACCGCAATTTCACAAAAGGGGTTGATCCCCATCTTCACATTGGCGAGCTCCACGTCGGAGCCGTCTCCTTTCACCCGGATCTTGACGTTGTAGTCGACTACCCGTTTGATCGCGACCAGCAGCTTCATGGGGTCATGCCTCGTCTGTTTGGATTGAATTCATTCGTTTGCCTCTGCGTTTGTTGCAGTACGCTTTTGCCTGATTTTTTGCTTTTTCTTGCTCAGTTTTACTTACAACAGCTTTACGTTTACGTAAACTACCAGCATTACCCTAGGCCAACCAGAGCGCAGAGGCAAGATGGAACGGGAAGCAATGGAATTTGATGTCGTCATCGTCGGCGGCGGTCCGGCGGGGCTCACTGCCGCCATCGCCCTGAAACAGCAGGATGCCACTCTCTCTGTCTGTCTGCTGGAGAAAGGAGCGGAAATTGGCGCCCACCTGCTCTCCGGCGCCCTGTTTGATCACGTCGCCCTGCAAGAGCTGCTGCCGGATTGCTGGCAGCAAGCGCCGCTCGGCGTGCCGGTCAGCGACGATCAGGTGCATCTGCTGCAAAGCGAGCAACGCTCCTTGCAACTGCCCCCCTGGGCGGTGCCGCCCCGGATGCATAATCAGGGTTGTCATGTGGTCAGTCTTGGCAATCTCTGCCGCTGGCTCGGCCAGCAGGCGGAAAAACTGGGAGTCGAAATATACCCGGGATTTACCGCTAGCGAACTTATCATGGAGGCGGGCCGGGTCAAGGGGGTGATCACCGGCGATCTGGGGCTGGATCGCGCTGGCAACCCGAAACCGGATCATGTGCCCGGCATGGCGCTCTATGGCCGCTATACCCTCTTTGCAGAAGGGGCTCGCGGCCATCTGGGCAAACAGCTGATCGCCAACTTCAATCTGGAAAACCCCGCCCAGCCCCAACACTACGCCATCGGCTTCAAAGAGTTGTGGCAACTGCCTGCTGGTCGGGGCAACGCGGGACAAGTGCTGCACGGCAGTGGCTGGCCCCTTGGCAAGCAGGGGGGTGGCAATAGCCAGGGTGGTTTCTATCTCTATCAGATGGAAGGGGATCAGGTCGCGGTCGGGCTGATTGTCGATCTCAACTACCAGAATCCCTGGCTCAGCCCGTTCGACGAATTCCAGCGCCTCAAGCATCACCCGCTCATCGCCGGCCTGTTGCAAGATGGGGAGCGTATCAGCTATGGCGCCCGCGCCATCACCAAGGGGGGCTGGCACGCCCTGCCCCGCATGCACTTCCCGGGCGGCCTGCTCATCGGTTGTGATGCGGGCACCCTCGACTTTTCCCGCATCAAGGGGATCCACACCGCCATGAAATCGGGGATGCTGGCGGCAAAAACCGTCGCGATGGCACTGCGGGGTGGCGATGAGGGGGGCCGGGATCTGGCCCAGTATGGCGACGAGCTGCAACAGAGCTGGCTGGCTCGCGAGCTCAAGGCGGCGCGCAACTTCGGCGTGGCTCTTCACCGCTATGGTCCCTGGTTGGGCGGTGCCTTCAACTGGCTGGAGCAGCAGCTGTTTGGCACAAACTCGCCCTTCAAACTGCTCGATAAGGCTCCCGATTACCGTCAGCTACGCGTGGCCAGCCGCTGCGAGCCCATCCATTACCCCAAACCCGATGGCATGCTGAGCTTTGACAAGCTCTCGTCTGTGTATCTCGCCAACACCAGTCACGACGAGGATCAGCCCTGCCACCTCAAGCTGCAGGACGAGCGCATTCCGGTAGAGGTCAATCTGCCCACCTGGGCCGAACCTGCCCAACGCTACTGCCCGGCCGGGGTGTTTGAAGTACTGGACACGGAAGGTGCGGCCAAACTGCAGATCAACGCCGCCAACTGCATTCACTGCAAGACCTGTGACATTAAAGATCCCAGTCAAAATATCGTCTGGACACCGCCCCAAGGGGGCTCAGGGCCGAACTATCCGAATATGTGATGGAATACGGCGATACCAAGACGCGGTGACATCAAGGATGCTCAGCCCCAAAACATCGTCTGGACGCCGCCACAGGGGGGATCCGGGCCCTACTATCCCAATATGTGATGAAGCGGGACGATAGCAAAAGGCAGCCTCAGAAATCCTTCCCCCCTGCCAAAGGCGGGTTCTCCCCCGCATGGCCGCTCAGGTGATCCGACCTCGCTGTTTTTTTGAACAAACAGGCTGGATCCCTGATGAATAGCCCCTGACAAGCGCGGCCCGCCCCTGTATAGTTCGCCGCATTCAGGTTTTCCATCGGCCCGATCTGCTTATCCACGGGATCGCCTTCTGCAGCGATCTAAGGCCGCATGACCTGTGCAACCATCCCTGATTACCCATGACTTTTTAAGGGGGGACAGATGATCACCGCCTACATTCTCAATAACAAGGTGCTGGACATAGTCACGCTCGGGCCTGACGACATAGTACCTGACAACACGGTCTGGCTGGATGCCTACAAGCCGGACACGGCAGAGCGAGAATGGTTGACGGGCCTGTTCCTGGAAGAGGTTCCCGACAAGGAAGAGCTCGACGACATCGAAGCATCCGCCCGTTTCTACTGGGATACCGATGGTCTGCACATTCACTCCCTGTTTCCCCAGCGGATCGGTCGTGACACCAAGGGTGTCCACGTCTCCTTTACCCTGCGCAACAACCTGCTGATCAGCATTCGTGAAGATGACATCGGGCTGGTACGCCTGCTGCGCCACTATATGCGCCAGGATCGGCTGGAAGTGGAGGATGCCCTCGATATCCTGCTGGAGGTGCAAAACCTCAAGGTGGAGTACCTCTCCGACCTTATCGAAGATGGTTACAAGACGTTGGAAAACACCGCCGATCAGATCTTCGAGCCGGATCAGATCAACCCCATGCTCAAAGAGTTGATGGCACAGGAAGAGGCCAACGGCCAGATCCGTCTCTCCCTGCACGATACCCGCCGTGCCCTGCGTTTCCTCAAGCGCAGCCTGCGCCAGCGCATGAGCCTGGAGCAGAACAAGTGGATCGACGAGATGCTGCATGACGTAGAATCGCTGTTGCCCCACACCCAGTTCCTGTTCGACAAGATCAACTTCCAGCTGGAGGCCTCCATGGGGGTGACCAATCTGGAGCAGAACAAGGTGATCAAGATCTTCTCGGTAGCCGCCGTGATCTTCCTGCCGCCGACCCTGATCGCCAGCATCTACGGCATGAACTTCGGCCGCATGCCGGAGCTCGCCTGGGAGTATGGTTATCCCATGTCACTGGTGCTGATGGTGATGTCATCGCTCGGCACCGGCCTCTTCTTCAAGCGCAAAGGCTGGTTGTAACGCCGCCGATGCGCGCTGCGATATCTGAAGAAATGGATTGGGGGGCATGGCCCCCCGATTAATTTGCGCTGATCCCAACGCCTTGCAAAGGGCGCTTCGTCGCCCCATATCGCCTCTATCACTCCATTCAAGTGGCTAACGGGCAACCATGACCCTCTACCCCGAACACCGATATGACGATCACGGCCAGTTGCGCCCGCCCCTCTGGTTCTGGCCCATCGCCCTGTTGCTGACCCGCTCGGTCTGGCTCTTTCTGATGGCTGGCGTCACCCGCGAGAGCGGCAGCGAGATCCTGATCCTCTTTTATCCGGACAAGATCACCCTCTACATCAGCCTGCTGACCGATGTACCCGCCATGCTGGCGCTGCTCGCCTGTGGGGGCACCTATCAGCAGACCCAGAGCATTCGCGCCAGACTCCGGCGCCACAGCCCGCTGCTGCTGCTCTGCTCTGCCGTCAGCGGTGTGCTGATGCAACTGCACAGCCTCAATCTGCAGAAGTGGTCATTCAGCTGGCCCACCGCACTGGTGCTGGTCGCCAGCCTCTGGTCCCTCTGGTATCTGCTGCGCAGCCGCCAACTGCGGGAATATGCCGCAGACCAGCCCCACTGACGGGGCTGACACCCTATTGGCGAGTGACCCGGATCTGCAGGGTCTGGCGCTCGCTCTGGCTGCCTCGCGCTCCCTGTAGCTGGGTGCCGAGGCGGCTCCCCTGATCCGCAGAGCTGGTGGATAGCTCCCCCACCGTCAGCCACTGGCCCGGGGCTCCACTGACCTCGGTGGCACTCTGCCCACGATTGATAGTTCCCTGCTCCAGCCTCGCCTGTTCGCTGCTCAGCGCAATCTGCACCCGATCGCCAATCAAGGTGGCCGTGGCATAGAGGCCGTTCACCAGCGGCATCATCCCCACCACGGCGCCCCCGTGCCACTGATAGAAGGTCACCGGCTGATAGGAGCCCATCTGCAGCAGCACGGGACGACCCGAAAGTCCACGCACCTGCCAGCTGTCGTTCTGGCTGCGCTGGTACTGTTGGGCGTTGCCATCGAGCAGCCACTGCCGCTTGGCCTCGTCGCGGCTGATTGAGCCCCCCAGTTGCTGACCGCTGGCAGCCCCATCCACCCGCCACTCGATAAGCAGGCTTTGCGGCGGCTGGTTGATCTGCGCCAACGTCGCTTCGGCCTCCTGCAGCTGGGCTGGCGTCCCGCTCAGCACCAGTTGGTTACCCATGGCGCTTACCCCCAGCTGGGGATAGATCTCCTTGAGAGTCTGCACCGCCGCCTGCGCCTCGAAGACCGGGATCACCTTCACCTCGGCCCACAGCGACGGGCTCCAGAGCCCCATCATGCAGCCAAGCCACAGCAGCACCCTGCGGCCAACCTTGCCCATCCGAACCATTGCGCTCTCCTCGTTCTCTGTGCTCTTCTCGCTCTCTGTTCTCTTCTCTCTGCTCAGGCGTAGACCCATGCCCGCAGCAAACAGATCTGCCTTATTCCGCTCACCCGTCGATGATGAACCCGGCGGTTGCCAAAAAACAATCGGGAATGCAGCAAGACCGTGATTTCCCACGGTATGAGGCTCTCATTCCACGCCCGTTATCGCGTAAGATAGCGCCATCATATTTGCCCACGCGGAATCCATCATGTTGAAACAGCTGTTGTTACTCCCCCTCGCCCTACTGCTGGGGGCCTGCTCCCTGACCCAGTACAATGTCAGCGAGGCCGAAATCAACCAGTACCTCAAAGATCAGGTCTCTTTTGAAAAACAGCTGGGGATCCCCGGCATCATGTCGAGCAAGATCCGTCTGGATGAGATGCAGAGCCGTATCGGCCGCAAACAAGCGGATCGCATCGAGCTGGACGCCGCTGGCGACCTGCAGGTGAGCAGCCCCCTTGGCAGCCAGCAGATGAAGATCCGCTTTGCCCTGAGTGCCCGCCCCGACTATGTGGCCGATCAGGGCGCCATCTATCTGCGCGACCTTGAACTGATCTCGGTCAAGACCGAGCCGGCCGATATCGGGGCCGCCCTCACCCCACTGCTGCCCACCTTCAATCAGTCGCTCTCCCTGTTCCTGTCGCAGACCCCGGTCTACCGCCTCGACAGCAGCCGCAAGAACGAAGCCAGGATCAAGGACAAGGTTGAAGCCCTCAAGGTAGAGCCGGGCCGTCTGGTCATCCCGTTCAAGGTGCTCTGATCACCGCCGCACTGGCACTTTCATCGCAATAAACAGATAACCGCCCTCTTCGACAACGCACATCCGGTTTAACGTGCAGCCGAATGGGGCGGTTTTTTACTTCTCAAGTCCCCTCCAACACAGCATAATGCAGACCATTCTCATTTAGATTCGTCATGAGAAGCGTCAATAATAAAACCAACCAATGGTGAGAAGGGACATGAGAAAAACCGTACTGGTTCAGGCGATCGCCTGCGCACTGATCAGCGGCGCCGCACACGCTGCCGTCAAGGTCGAAGACAAGACATTCAATACCGCCGCCAACATGCTGGCCTATACCGAATTCGAGCTCTCCGGTGAGCCGCTGGCCGAAGCGCTGGGGCTGGATCTGGACGTGCTGGATGCCAACCGTGCCGATGAGCCAACCCCGTTCGACTTCGCTGCCGGCATCGAATCCTACGAGTACTCCGAAGAGGCGATGTACGCCCTCAACTACCAATCCGGCATGGGCCCACATCTGGTGAACGGGCCGCAAAACCTGGCCCGTGGTGGCACCATGGCCTCTCTGGGGCAACGGGTGCTGGCCATGGCCGATGCGGTTGGCTTCCCGGCCGATGAAGTGCCGCAGGGCATGTATCCCCTCTCCCTGCCCTACGCCTCCGCCAATCCGGAGTTTGCCCAGGCTGTTAACACCACTCCGGTCAATGGCGACCAGATCACCATCAAGACCGCCAAAGGCACCGAGAAGAGCGTCAAGACCCAGGTGCCCGCTTACTTCCGTGACTACAGCACCCTGCGCTGGAGCGGCAGTGACAACCTGCTGGTGCCCGCAGCCGTGGGCGGCATCCTGCTCAAAGAGGTGATGTGGTCGCAAGACTTCCTCGGCGGCATGCACGTGGCCGAGAGCGATGAAGAGGTAGAAGCCGCCTCCGCCACCATGGATCAGGATGGCAAGCACAAGCTGGGCGTCTCTGCCGCTGACGGCTTCAACGGCATGATGCTGACCGAGCAATCCATCGACAAGCTGGCCATCATGCAGAACCAGCTCGGCTTCGATGGCAAGCAACTGGGCGCCAAAATCACCCCGCAGTACGATCCGGCCAAAGGCGTGATCTACTTCCCCCATCAGGTGAAAGTGACCGAAACCAGCAACAACGATGCCGGTGCCATCGGCAAGCTGGAGGTGGTGGATGGCTCCGCCCAGCTGCGCGATGCCTGGATGATGCTGTGGCCGCTCTCCGAGTTCTATGCCTTCAGCGATCAGCGCAGCGCCAACACCAACCAGAACCCAGCCTTCCACGCCGTGTTTGACGGCGCGCCGTTTGCCGCCGCACCGACTGCCAACCAGGCCAATGACCTGGGCAAAGCCATCGCGGGCAGCGATGCCTTCTCGCTGGCGATCAATCTCTCTAACCTCACCTTCAAGAACCTGGCCGCCCTGCACTTTGATGCCAAGAGCGGCACCCTGGTCGACAGCTGGCAGGCAGGCAAACAGGGCAAGCACGTCACGACCTTTGACGCTGCTTACGCACTGGTCGCCCTGCAGATCTTCCAGCGCGCTCAGGACGCACTGCCGGTCGGTTATGCCGCCGGTGACAATGGCGAGCTGAACCTCAAGACCCAGCAGGGTCAGCAGGCGCTTGAGCTTATTCGCAAACAGGCCGATTTCATCCTTGCCAATCTCAAGGGCAAGAATGGCCTGGTGCATGACGGCATCACCCTGGGTGGCAAGCTCGATGCTGGCTATTCCATCGATGCGCAGTTCGCAGCCATCCGTGGTCTGACCGCTGCATTCCTCGCTACCTCCGATGCCAAGTACCGCACTGCCGCCCGCGAGCTGTTCATCGCCACCGACAAGGCCTACTTCAATGCCAAAGCGGGCACCTGGCTGGCGGGTAAACAGGGTGAATACACCCCCTGGACCCAGGCTGCCATCTCCGGCGCCCTGCGCTCTGCCATGCTGAACCTGCGCAACGAAGGGGCCGAGAAGGCGCCCGAGCTGGAGCTGGCCAAACTGACCGGTCAGTACGTCAGCTGGTTCCGTGGCACCGTCAACGGTGGCATGCAGATGGCCGAGTGGATCGGTGACTCCGGCGAGAACATCATCGAAGGTGCCGGCAGCGACACCGACGAAGATGGCGTACCGCAAGTGACCGCCGCCGGTGGCAAGCACGGCACCGCCATGGTGATGGCCGCCAAAGCGGTGGTTAGCGAGTAATATTCACCATTCACCTGCATGAAAAAGGGAGCCAACTTGGCTCCCTTTGCATTACAGCGTCTGACACAGTTTCAAGGACCTTCCTCAAACCAGCTTGTCCAGCATCTCCTTGGTCACCAGCACGATCCCCTGCTCGGAGCGGTAGAAGCGGCGGCTATCCTCATCGGCATTCTCGCCCACCACCAGCCCATCGGGCAGGACACAACCTTTATCCACCACCACCCGACGCAGACGGCAACCGGCACCGATCTCTACCCCGGGGAAGATGATGGCCTGATCCAGGGTGCAGAAGGAGTGCACCCGCACATTGGTAAAGAGCACCGAGTTGAGCACGAACGATCCGCTGACGATGGTGCCGCCCGAGAACATGGAGTTGATGGTCATGCCGTGCTGACCATTGCGGTCCTGCACAAACTTGGCCGGTGGCGTCAGGGTCTGGCTGGTCCAGATGGGCCAGTTCTGATCGTAGATATCGAGCTCGGGCAACACGGAGGCGAGATCCATGTTCGCTTCCCAGAACGAATCCAGGGTGCCCACGTCACGCCAGTAGGGTTTTTGCCCCTCGCGGGCGCCGACACAGGACATGCTGAAGGGGTGCGCAAACGCCAGCCCCTCCTCCACGATACGGGGGATCAGATCCATGCCGAAGTCGTGTTTGGAGTCCTGATTGAGAATGTCCTCTTCCAGCAGTTGATAGAGGTACTCCGCCTCGAAGATGTAGATCCCCATGGAGGCCAGCGAACGATCCTCGCAACCCGGCATGGCGGGCGGATTGGCCGGTTTCTCCACGAAGGCGCGGATCTTGCGCTGCTCGTCGATGTCCATCACCCCGAAGGCGGATGCCTCGGCTCTTGGCACCTCGATACAGGCCACCGTCACCTTGGCGCCGAGGCGCACATGGTCGAGCAGCATGGCGGCATAGTCCATCTTGTAGATGTGATCCCCCGCCAGCACCACTATGTATTTGGGGCCGTAGTCACGGATGATATCGACGTTCTGATAGATGGCATCGGCGGTGCCGCGATACCAGTGCACCTCGTCCACCCGTTGCTGGGCCGGCAGCAGATCGATGAATTCGTTCATCTGATAACGCAGGAAGGACCAGCCCGATTGCAGGTGACGCAGCAGGCTGTGGGATTTGTATTGAGTGACTACACCAACGCGGCGGATCCCCGAGTTGATACAGTTGGAGAGCACAAAATCAATGATCCGGAATTTGCCACCGAAATGGACGGCAGGCTTGGCACGGTTGTCGGTCAACTGTTTCAGGCGACTGCCACGCCCTCCTGCCAGCACCAGTGCCATACTCTGGTTCAGTAATTGTCGTGCTTTGGCACTATTTTCGGGCTCTAACAACATGATTTACCTCTGCCTTGTTTGATCTATTTTCAACTCATCTTCGCCTGATTCGGTAGCTGTGAAAGTGGTTTCACTCACATTTAACCGATCCCAATTGACCCTTTTAACCAAGTTGCGAGGAATAGCATGCTTTGCTCCGCCAGCTTGGTTAAAATTCCCCCATAAAGCAGCCACTTCAAGGATGACAAGATGGTTCACAAGCTCGGACGTTCCCTGTTTCTCATCGCCACCATAGTGACCATACCCCTGCTGCTACTGCAAGCAGTTTGGTTGGCCCTTCAGAGCACACCGCTCACCCTGGCCATTATTGTGGCCACCACACTGCTTGGCATGATCCTGCTGCTGATGCTGGCCATTCGTACCCTGGATGGCCTGCTCCAGCATCAGGAGCTCACCTGGGTCAAGGCGCTCAGAAGCCGGGATCCCTCCCAGCTCGATGAGCTCGCCTCCCGCGAGGTGCTGCAACAGTTGCTGGAGCAGTTCGAAAGCGCCGAGCAGAGCGCCCATCGCCAGCTGACCGAGCTCAGCAATCTGGCCACCACCGATGAGCTGACCCAGCTACTCAACCGCCACGCCTTTCGCCGCGACATGACCGAGTTGCTGCAGCGGGATCAGGACACCCAGACCGCCACCCTGGTGCTGATCCGCGCCACCGAGCTTGGAAAGATCAACGCCCAGCGCGGCTTCCAGTCTGGTGATGCCTATATCAAGGACATGGCCGCCCTCATCAAGCGGGTGGTTAGCCGCTTCCCGGGCAATCAGGTCTATCGCATCTCGGGGGCCGATTTCGCCGTGCTGGTGCAGCCGGTGGCCAATATCCCCCCTCATCTGCTGGGGCAGGATTTGAAAGCGGCCTTCGATCACTATCAGGATCAGCACGAGCTGGAGAGCACCGCTTACTCCGGCCTCACCAAGCTCAGCAGCGGTCAGCAAATCGAAGCGGTACTGGCCAGAGCGGATCTGGCGCTGGCCCGCGCCCAAACCGAGACCATCAACGGCTGGGCCATCCAGCAGGATGACAACGTCTCCGATCTGCAGGGGCAACACCACTGGCGCGAGGTGCTGACCGAGGTGTTGGCGCAGGAGCGGCTCAGCTTTACCTACCAGCCGATCCAGCCGCTGCACCGCAGCATGCTGGCCTACAACGAGATCTATACCCGCTTCAGCGGCAACGACGGCACCGCCCTGCCCACCGACACCCTGTTTGCCATGGCGCAGCGGCTGGATATGGTGATGCGGCTGGAGCAGCTGGTCATTACCCACATCATGCGCCAGTACCGGGCCTTTGGTGCCAACCAGAGTCGCTGGGGGATCAACCTCTCCCCCAACCTGCTGCAAAACAGCACCTTCCTGATCTGGCTTGACCGCCAGCTGCTTAAAGATCCCAATACCAGCGCCAATCTGGTGTTCGAACTGGATGAGGAGCATCTGGAGCGCAACCTGACCGGCGCCAAGCGGGTGTTCGAGCTGCTGCGCCGCAACGGCAGCCGCTCGGCTATCGCCAACTTCGGCAAGGGGATCGGCTCCTTTACCCTGTTTCGCGAGCTCAAGCCCGACTACATCAAGCTGGATCCCGCCCTTATTACCGGGCTGGAACAGGATCAGACCAACCAGCAGTTCGTGCGGATGATCGTCGATGTATCACATCGGATGGGGTGTCAGGTGATTGCAGAGGGGGTGGAACAGCTTGGCCAGAAACAGCTGCTGCAGGGGATGTACGTGGATGGTTTGCAGGGCTATCTGATCGCCCGGCCGCAACCGCTGCGACCGGATATCAGCCAGCTGGGGCTCTTTACTGAGGATGCTTCAGCTTCAAAAGGGTCAGAATGATGTCATTGAGCTGGCGATAGCGCTCCAGCTCTTTTTGATCGTAACGGGTCGCCAGCGTGGTGGGGTTGTGGCGATTCTTGAGGTAACGGTTGATTTGCAGGCGATTGAACCCCGCCACCTGATAAACCTGGCCAAGCAGGGTATTGAGTTCATCGTGCTCCAGACCGGCTCTGGCCAGATACTCCCCATCGGCGGGACTCTCGGTCTGATGGCTCCATTTGCCAATGCGGCCACTCTCCTGCAGATAGCTGAGCCATTGCTCGATATAGAGGGGTTTGCAGCCCGCCAGCAGATTGAAAAAGCCCACCGCATCGCAACGACAACCGCTCAGGAGTACGACCGCCAGCTGATCGTCATCGCACTGGAAGGTCACTGGCCCGGCTTGCGCCCAGTCCAGTGCCTGCACCCGAATGCTGGCCTTCTCACCCGCAGCTCCCGTTACGTCGAATACAAACATGGCGCTCCTCCCTTGGCAAAAGGTTGATGATGGACCATCCCCCTGACAGGTGCAAAGGCAAATCGGCTTTTAACTCATCAATCTGGATATTCGGCCATAAAAAAGACCGGTATCCTCACGAATACCGGTCTTTATCTTGATGGCCTGTACGTTCAGGCCATCAATGGAGGCGCTTTCAGGCGTCCAGTTCAACCAGTGCCTTGGCCAGCTCGATAGGCTCGAGCTCCTGACCTTCCAGATCGGCGTTCCAGTTCGGGCCGACCAGCACATCATCTTCATCCAGATCGTTGATCCAGATATCGAGAAACTCTTCCAGGTCGATCACTTCTGGCTCGTAATCGGCCCACTCGTCGACGCAGTGCAGACGGGCGTCCTCTTCGGCAGACCAGAGCGGCATCACGTCGGCGTCTTCAAATTCGGCGGAGCGGCAGACGACCCAGTCTTCCCCATAGCGCAGACCCCACACCTGACCCGACTCGCGGACTTGTTCGATAAACAGTTGGAAATTGGCGTCAAGGTTGTCGTTAAGCATGCTCATGGGATTCTCTCTTTCTTTCGGGTGCTGCGGCATTGTCGGGCGACAATACGATGGCCAAATGGTGTCGCAAAAGCGACATGGACTCAAGCATATTGGGGTTATTACTGGAAAAAAGCCGGGATAACCCCCATTAGCCTGCAAAAACGCCTCCCGATGGAGGCGCCTTGCAGATTCAGGAGATCAACGCTCCCAGTAAACCTCTTCCAGGCTGTCCTCTTTCTCCGGCAAACCGCGGGAGAGACGGGGGCTGCTCTGGGCCAGCACCTCGTAGCTGACACGGTTGGCATATTTGCACACCTGGGCCAGTGAGGAGTAGGTCAGGAACTCGGAGGTGTGCTTGGCAGAATTAGGCACATTCATCCGGTGATAGGAGTTGGCGACCATGTCGTGCAGCACGGCAGAGAGCGCGCCATCCCCTGCCCCGTTGGTGTTTTTGATCTTCTCCGGGCCACCCATGTACGGGGAGATGTGGGAGTAGATGCGGGCAGGTTTGCGGCACTTGGCGCGGGCCATCGGGCGGCTGAACTCATACATGTTGAACTCGGGGATCACGCCAGGCAGCAAGGTATGGGTGGTTTCGCGCTTGTAATCCTCGTCGGTGTAGCTCGCCATATAGAGACCGATGGGGCCAGCAGTACAGAGCACCATGTCGGCCCAGTCGAGCGCCTTGTCGGCAGCACCGAGCGGATCAGCGATGCCGGTCAGGGCTTCACCCTCGTCTTCGTTCATCGCCAGCACGGTCACGTTCTCGGCAATGAAGTCACGCCACCACTGGGGATTTTCGTCGATGACGAAACGGGTGCCCAGAGTCAGCACCACGGGAATACCGGCCTCGCGGGCATAACGGACGGCGGCCATCGCGGCCTCTTTCATCGGATCACCATCGTCACCACGCACGAGATAGGCGGTGATCACCAGTGCAGAGGCCCCCTTGATTACATCCTCCGGAATGTGCTGCACATCCAGCTGGTTCATCTTGCCGGCGTTGATGCCGAAGCTGCGCTCGCCACACTCGGTGATGAAGGTGAAGCAACGACCGATGGGGCCATCCACCGGCTGCAGATAGTCCAGATTGACGCGCGAAGAGGTGTTGCACAGATAGCGATAGGCGTAGCAGCCGATGCGAATGTCCTGGCTCATTACACCCAGCAGGATGGAGTGGGAATCGGCCAGCACCGAGTAGTTGTGTACCGTGTTGCCGATGGTGCCACCGGCAAACTCGCTCACCACCATGTTGTTGGCCTTGAGCTCGTCATAAATGCGTTCGGCCACGTCGTCGTTGATGACAACGGAGTGCCCCTTGCTCAGACCATAACGGGTCAGAAACGCTTCATCCACATGGGCTTCGATATCAACCAGGGTCTGATCAATCCCGACCACGTAGGCTTTGCCCAGCTCGGTTAACAGGGGATTTTGCGGCACCAGGGGATCGCGTCTGTCGACAGGGAAGTAGTGTTTGGACTTGCGCTGACCGGGAAATTTCATGGCAATGTTCTGTGCTCTGGGGGAAAGAGGGGCGGGATTTTAACACAATCCGCCGTCCCGAAAAGTCGCCCTGTTTAAATAATGGAGTCAGTATAGACAAGGGCCGCAAGGAAAAACGTTTGCCTTTTCACCATAAAAAAACCACCCCGCCCGGGGTGGTTCTGAAGTACAAAAATGCGGCCAGCTTTCAGAATGCCGCAACGCCCTGCAACAGAGCCAGCACCGAGAAGAGTCCGAGGGCGAGCCAGAACAGCAAGGTGCCCAGAAAACGGGGCACATTGGGGGCTTTGGGGATCTGGATGCCGATGGCATGAAGGATGCGACCAGCCAGCAGCATGGCGCCACCGGCATGCAGCCAGAGCGCACCGGCACCGGAAAGCTCGCACAGCGCCATCAGCAGCAGGGTCAGCGGCACATACTCGGCAAAATTGCCGTGAGCCCGGATCGCCGCCAGCAGCTCGGGGGCTTCCCCCTGCCCTATCATCACCCCGAACTGGGCGCGGCGTCTGACCACCCAGAAGGAGAGCCCCAGAAACAGCAGCCCCAGCAGACCTGCGTAAATCAGCGTGATATGTACCATGACTCGACTCCTTGTTTGACTGACTGTCGATCACTCATGCCAGTTCGCGGCAGATGAGCGAGACCATCATTCTGATGTGGGCCTGATCGCTGTTGAGGGCCGCAATATATTCAAACCGCTCGCCACCGGCCTCCATGAAGATCTCCCGGTTCTGTACCTGAATTTCCTCGAGGGTTTCGAGGCAATCGGCAGCGAAGGCCGGACAAATCACATCGAGCCGCTTGATGCCCGCTGCAGGCATACCGGCGATGGTCACGTCGGTGTAGGGCTTGAGCCACTCCTCCTTGCCAAAGCGGGACTGGAAGCTGGCCGTCCACTGCCCGGCCGCCAGCCCGAGCGCCTCGGCCAGCAGGGTGGCGGTATGGCGACACTGGTGACCATATGGGTCCCCTTCGTTCTCATAGCGCTCGGGAATACCGTGGAACGACATCAGCAGGTGATCACCCTGGCCGTGCAGCTCCCAGTGACGGCGCACGCTCATGGCCAGTGCCTGAATGTATTCGGGATGGGCGTGATAATCACGAATGAGCCGCACCACCGGCAGATTGCGCTCCTTCTTCATCGCCTTGCCCCAGGCATCGAAGACCGAGGCGGTGGTACTGACCGAATATTGCGGATAGAGCGGCAACAGGATCACCCGGTTGACCCCTTTGGTCTTGAGCGCCTGCCAGCCATCATTCACTGACGGGGAACCATAGGTCATCGCCAGCTCCACCGGCACCTCGACCCCCTCCCGCTTGAGCTCCTGCTCCAGCGCGGCGCGCTGCTGCTTGCTTATCACCATCAGCGGCGAGCCCTGCTCGGTCCACACCTGCTGATAGAGCTTGGCCACTTTGGGCGAGCGCGTCGGCAAGATAATGAAGTGGAGCAGCGGGCACCAGAGATAACGGGGCAGGTCCACCACACGGGGATCGTGCAGGAACTGGCTGAGGAACGCTTTGACGGCAGCGGTGGTCGGTGCGGCTGGGGTACCCAGATTGACCAGCAATATTCCGGTTTTCGTGGTCACGTTGGCTTCCTGTCTATCTGTCATTATGCAAAAAGGGCCCCGCAGGGCCCTTCTCTTTATTTATCTGATGGCACGGGAAACTGTGCCGGCAGCAAAGATCAGCCCAGAATGGTGGCAAGCTGCTTGCTGACCTGATCAACCGGCTGGGTGCCGTCGATCTTGACGTAACGGGTGTGGCCCGCTTCTGCCTCTTTGCCGTAGAAACCGATCAGCGGCGCGGTCTGCTGATGATATACATCCAGACGCTTGCGTACTGTGGTCTCTTCGTCGTCGGCGCGGATCACCAGATCTTCACCGGTCACGTCATCCTTGCCTTCCACTTTCGGCGGGTTGAACACCACGTGGTAGGTACGGCCGGAGCCGGAGTGAACGCGACGGCCGCTCATGCGCTTGACGATCTCTTCGTCCGGCACAGCAAACTCCAGCACGAAATCAACCACAACACCGGCGTCCTTCATGGCTTGCGCCTGGGGAATGGTGCGCGGGAAACCGTCCAACAGGAAGCCTTTGGCGCAATCCGGCTGAGCGATGCGCTCTTTGACCAGACCGATGATGATGTCGTCAGAGACCAGCTGACCTGCGTCCATCACAGCTTTGGCTTTCAGACCGAGCTCGGTACCCGCTTTGATCGCCGCACGCAGCATGTCTCCGGTGGAGATCTGGGGAATACCGTGTTTTTCCATGATGAACTGAGCCTGAGTACCTTTGCCGGCGCCCGGAGCCCCCAACAGAACAATGCGCATACACGCTCCTATTGATTGGTTATTCAAATCTTGCGAAGGCAAAAAAGTACACGGTTTCGCCCGTTTCTACAAGGGTGAGCCACCTGAATGAGCACTTTATCGCCACAATAACCGGCTGATCGAACAGGATTTCATCGCAAGGGGAAGACGCAAAAATAGCCAGGGATTCAGCATAGAGCGCCACATGCAGGAAGGACGTACGGCAGAAAAAAAGATCCCGGCTCGGGGCCGGGAATTGCGCTCAAAAGTAACTACTTGTCGCTCGTAGTAGGAACAGGGCAATAGTAGTTTGCCCCCTGTGCGTCAACAACTGTCAGATGTGACAGGCAGGCCGCTATGGAACCGGAACTGCGGATCCGGCGAGCAGATAAGCTCGGCTTCCAGCTTGCCAAAGAAGGCCACCCGCTCGCTGATATCCTCCCCTGCATACTGTTCGGCCAGGCTCAGGTAATCCTGATAGTGACGTGCCTCGGAGCGCAGCAAGGAGACGTAGAAGCGGCTCAGCTCTTCGTCCAGATGGGGCGCCAGCTTGGCAAACCGCTCGCACGAGCGGGCCTCGATATAGGCGCCGATGATCATCTTGTCGACTATGGTGGCCGGTTCATGGGTGCGCACATGCTGCATCAATTGGCGGGCATAGCGGGAGGCCGTCACCGGCCCGTATTCGATGCCGCGGGCCTGCATGATCTCCAGCACCTGCTCGAAGTGATGCAGCTCCTCCTGAATGAGCCGCACCATGGGAAACAGCAGCGGATTGCGTTCCAGCTCGGCAAAGACGGTGCGATCAGACTCCCCCATGCTGCGTTTGCCCAGGATCTCGGCCTTCTCCGGAATGGCATCCAGCTCGCGATAAAACTCCAGCTTGGGCAGCAGATGGCGCTTGCCCTTGGGCAGGCAGTAGCGGCGCACCAGACTGTGGGCGGTGAGTGCGGCCTTGGTCTCGCAGTTGGCGTGATCGATGAGCAGGGTCGGCAAACGGGCCGGATCCCGCGCCATCTCCACCCACTCATCCGGGGTCTCGCACTGCAAAAACTGGCGCACTGGGGCTAGCAGATCATCCATCTGAACTCTCGTTTGTTAAACACGCCGGTTAAAAGCGTATCGGTCATATATGTTGCCGCCTATGCTAGCGGATCCCGCTGACCATGCCCATATCCGGCAAAATAAACGGATGTTTTTCAAACAGATATTCCCTCCCCCTTCTGCCCGTGCGCGGCAGAAACGACAATGGGGGCCACTGGCCCCCATCTCGCTATCCCATCCGGCAAAACCGCAAACGTTTAACTGCCTTCGTTAAAAATTTCCAGATTGCTGGTGCCTTCCTGCCATTCACGCACCGCTTTGGTGTCATCGTTGCGCAGGGCGTTGAGGTGATCCAGGTAGGACTGATCCACATCGGAAGTGACGTAGTGGCCATTGAACACCGAGGTCTCGAAGTGACGCAGATCCGGGTTGATCTCCCGTACTGCTTCTTCCAGATCTTCCAGATCCTGGAAAATCAGGCCATCGGCGCCAATCAGCTTGCACACCTCTTCCACTTCACGGCCGTGAGCGATCAGCTCGTTGGCGGTGGGCATGTCGATACCGTAAACATTGGGGAAGCGGATTTCCGGCGCAGCCGAAGCGAAGTAGACCTTGGCTGCCCCTGCTTCACGGGCCATCTGGATGATCTGCTCGGACGTGGTACCGCGCACTATGCTGTCATCCACCAGCAACACCTTCTTGCCCTTGAACTCGGAGCCAATGGCGTTGAGCTTGCGGCGCACCGACTTCTTGCGCTGGGTCTGGCCCGGCATGATGAAGGTACGGCCGATGTAGCGGTTCTTTACGAAGCCCTGACGGTATGGCAGGTCGAGGGTGTGAGCGATCTCCAGCGCCACGTCACAGGAGGTCTCGGGGATGGGGATAACCACATCGACGTCGAGATCTTCCCATTCGCGGGCAATCTTCTGACCCAGCTTGCGACCCATGTTGAGGCGGGCAGCGTAGACCGAGACCTTGTCGATGCACGAATCGGGACGGGCAAAGTAGACATATTCGAAGATGCAGGAGCTCATCTGCGGGTTCTCCGCACACTGCTCGGAGAAGAGCTGGCCCTGCTCGGTGATGTAGATGGCTTCACCCGGCGCAATATCGCGCACCGTCTCGAAACCGATGGCGTCGAGCGCCACGCTCTCGGAGGCGAGCATGTACTCC
This sequence comes from Aeromonas sp. QDB62, assembly GCF_027705695.1. Lineage (NCBI taxonomy): Bacteria > Pseudomonadati > Pseudomonadota > Gammaproteobacteria > Aeromonadales > Aeromonadaceae > Aeromonas > Aeromonas sp. QDB62. The sequence continues at coordinate 67,905 of NZ_JAPDCD010000015.1, forward strand.
ACCTGACCCTGCTCGTCCTGACGACGACCGAGGATCAGCGGGCGAATGCCGTTGGGATCACGAAAGCCGATGAGGCCATGGCCAATCACCAGAGAAACCACAGCATAAGCGCCGCGGATCTGCTGATGGGTTCTGCGCACCGCCGCGAAGATATCTTCGGGGCGCAGCGCCATCTTGTCACAGCGATCCAGCTCATGGGCCAGCACGTTCAGCAACACTTCCGAGTCGGAGGTGGTGTTGATGTGACGGCGGGCGACCTTGAACTGCTGCTCCTTGAGCTCCTTGGCGTTGGTGAGGTTGCCGTTATGGGCCAGCACCATGCCGTAGGGCGAGTTCACATAAAAAGGTTGGGCTTCAGCGGCACTTGAGCTGCCTGCGGTGGGATATCTGACATGACCTATGCCGATGTTCCCTTGCAGACGCTGCATGTGGCGCACTTCAAACACGTCCTTCACCAGGCCATTGGCCTTGCGTTGCCGGAAGTTTCCACTCTCAATGGTCACGATCCCGGCGGCATCCTGTCCCCTGTGCTGCAACACCGTCAAGGCGTCGTAGAGGGCCTGATTGACGGGGGTGGTGCCAACTATACCGACAATACCACACATGTCTTTGCTACCTCGAAGTCACTATACCTGTTTAAGAAAACTGGATGAGTTCAACATGAACCCGAAAAACCACTGGATCACCGGCTTGAACTCCGGCACCAGCTTGGACGCCACCCACCAGTCGCTCTGGGAGAGGCTGGTGAAGGTATCCATGAAAAAAAGCAGGGCACTGACGATCAGCACCCCGCGAATTGCACCGAAGCAGACCCCCAGCACCCGATCGGTACCGGAGAGACCCGTCTTGTCCACCAACAGGCCCACCACATAGTTGACCACGCTGCCGAGGATCAGGGTCGCTACAAACAGGGCGGCGATGGCCAGACCGTTGCGCACCAGCGCGTCGGAGAACGAGGTGAAATAGACGGCAAGATCGGGATAGAAATGGCTGGCAATAAAGAAGGCGATAAACCAGGTGACAAGAGACATGGCCTCCTTGACGAAGCCGCGCACCAGGCTGATGAGAGCAGAAAAACCGACGATGCCGATGATGGCGTAATCAATCCAGACCATAGAAAAAGATGTCCTGCGAAATTGCGGCGCAGTCTAACAAAAACGATTGTGCATTGCTTGATAAAAATGTGTTAACTGTTCAAAGCGGCGCCGAAAAGCCGCATTTTTTCAGCACTAAAACGGTTGACCGGCGCCAGAATGCACAACGCCATGGCAATGCCATGGCGTTGTGGTCAGCGGTGTGAGCTTACCCGATGTGGGTCAGGCCACCCATGTAGGATTGCAGCGCAGCCGGGATGGCGATGCGGCCATCTTCCTGCTGGTAGTTCTCCATCACCGCGACCAGAGTACGACCCACCGCCAGACCGGAGCCGTTCAGGGTGTGTAGCAACTGCGGCTTGCCGTCGATACGCACGCGAGCCTGCATGCGGCGCGCCTGGAAGTCGGTACAGTTGGAGACAGAGGAGATCTCGCGGTAAGTGTTCTGGGCTGGCAGCCACACTTCCAGATCGTAGGTCTTGGCGGCGCAGAAGCCCATGTCACCAGTAGAGAGTGCCATCACGCGATACGGCAGTTCCAGCAGTTGCAGCACCTTCTCGGCGTGACCCACCATCTCTTCCAGCGCTTCCCAGGATTGCTCCGGGTGAACCAGCTGAACCATCTCGACCTTGTCGAACTGGTGCATACGGATGAGACCACGGGTATCACGACCGTAGGAGCCCGCTTCGGAGCGGAAGCAGGGGCTGTGGGCGGTCATCTTGATCGGCAGTTCCTGCTCGTCGAAGATCTCGTCGCGGGCCATGTTGGTGAGCGGCACTTCTGAGGTCGGGATCAGCGAGAACTTGCGCATCTTGCCTTCATCTTCCCCTTCGCCCTCAATCCCGGTATTGAACAGATCCTGGGAGAACTTGGGCAACTGGCCGGTGCCATAGAGGCTATCCGGGTTGACCAGATAGGGCACGTAGCACTCGGTGTAACCGTGCTGCAGGGTGTGTAGATCCAGCATGAACTGGGCCAGCGCGCGGTGCAGACGGGCAATCTGCCCCTTCATCACCACGAAACGGGCACCGGAGAGCTTGACGCCATTTTTGAAGTCAACACCCTTGGCCGCTTCACCGAGATCGATGTGATCACGCACCGAGAAGCTGAACTGACGCGGGGTACCCCAGCGGCGCACTTCCACGTTGTCGTTCTCGTCACGACCCACCGGAGTCGTCTCGCTCGGCAGGTTGGGGATGGCGTCGGCGATGGCTTTCAGCTGGGCCAACAGGGCATCCAGCTCGACCTTGCTGGTTTCCAGCTCGTCGTTGATCTTGGTCACTTCGGCCTTGAGCGGGGCAACATCTTCACCACGACGGGCAGCTTCACCGATGGATTTGGAGCGGGCGTTGCGCTCGGCCTGCAGCTCCTGGGTACGGGACTGCAGATCCTTGCGTTTCTCTTCCAGAGCGTTGACAGCCGCTACGTCCAGAACGTAACCGCGTGTCGCCAGACGAGCGGCAGCCTCTTCGATATCGCTGCGCAGATATTTGGGATCCAGCATGGTTTACCTACTTTTTTAAAATGGGATCTGGGCCTGAGTCATCATGACGGGCTGGGAAACAGATCCGGAAGTTAACATCGGTTGGCGCACCCCAATCGTGTTCAGAATCGGGCCTTCGAAATCAAGAAGATGGTATCAGGCCGAAACCAACGGGGTCAGACGGGCAGTGTAGCAGACCGCCCCCCCGCCCGAACAGGGACTATTTGGGTCGTTTTTGCCGACTTGTGGGGTCAGACACCCCATTTTTCCAGTGTCTGACCACTTTTCATCCAGCAGGAGAAAACACGCGACTAGCGACCCCGTTTTTGCGGGCTCTGCCGGTCCAGTTCATGGAGATAGTCGAGCTTCTGGCCGATCTGCTTTTCCAGACCGCGATCGGTGGGCTGGTAGTACTGCTTGCCCGCCAGCTCCGGCGGAAAATACTGCTCGCCCGCGGCATAGGCGCCCGGCTCGTCATGGGCGTAGCGATATTCGGCGCCATAGCCCAGATCGCTCATCAGTTTGGTCGGAGCATTGCGCAGGTGTACCGGCACCTCGAAGTCAGGCAGGTTTTTGGCATCATGGAGCGCCGCCTTCCAGGCGGTATAGACCGCATTGCTTTTCGGGGCACAGGCGAGATAGACGATCGCCTGGGCGATGGCTCGTTCCCCTTCCGCCGGACCGATCCGATGGAAGCAATCCCAGGCCGACAGGGCAACCTGCATGGCACGGGGATCGGCATTGCCCACATCTTCCGAGGCAATCGCCAACAAGCGACGGGCGATATAGAGGGGATCGCAACCGGCGCTCACCATGCGGGCGTACCAATAGAGCGCCGCATCCGGCGCCGAACCGCGAATGGATTTGTGCACCGCCGAGATGAGGTCGTAGAAGTGATCCCCCCCCTTGTCGAAGCGGGCCACATGCTCCCCCACCACGGCAGCGAGCAGACCGCTGTCGATCACCCGCGCCCCTGCGCTATCGGTTTCGGCCATGTCGGCCAACAGTTCCAGATAGTTGAGGGATTTTCGTCCGTCCCCATCCACCGCCTTGGCCAGCGCCTCTTTGACGCCGGGGGCGAAGGTGAGTGCCGGATCATTGAGACCACGGGGATCGGTCATCGCCTGATCAATCATGGCGAGGATATCGCTCTCTTCCAGCCGCTTGAGCAGATAGACCCGGGCCCGGGAGAGCAGTGCGTTGTTGAGTTCGAACGAGGGGTTTTCAGTGGTGGCACCGATAAAGGTAATGGTGCCATCTTCGATGTGAGGCAGGAACACATCCTGCTGGCTCTTGTTGAAGCGGTGCACTTCATCCACGAACAGGATGGTACGCACCCCGCGCCAACTGTTCTCCTTCGCCTTGTCAATGGCGGCGCGGATCTCCTTGATGCCGGAGGTGACCGCAGAGAGTCGCTCCACTTCCGCCTGGCAGTAGTGAGCCATCAGCTCCGCCAGCGTGGTCTTGCCGGTACCGGGCGGTCCCCACAGGATCATCGAGTGGCAGTGCCCCGCCAGAATGGCTTTGCGCAGGGGCTTGTCAGCCCCCAGGATATGTTGCTGACCGATATACTGGTCGAGGTTTTGCGGCCGCATGCGGGCCGCCAGCGGACGAAAGTCCGATGAGAAATCCAGCGACAAGTTGCTCATCTGTATTGACCGTTCAGTATCACGGATACCGCCATGGAAAAACGGTCCGACGAGAAATCCAACGACCGCCTGCTCATCAGCGCTGATCGTCCAGCTCGACCCCCTTCGGGATCTTGAAAACAAATTCGTTGCCCTTGAGCACCGGCTTGCGGTTAAAGCTACTCAGGGTGAATTCGCTCCACTGCCCTTGCGCCTCTTTCACATCGAAACGGCTGATGTTGTTGGCCCGATCGAAGGTGACACGGAAGGAGGCGATCAGCTCATCTTTGTTGCGGCTGGTGACGGTGTAGACATCCCCCTGCTGGGTCACGTCATAGTTCTTCCAGAACTTGTCGTCATTGCCGGCGATCAGAATAAAGGGGGTGTTGAGCACCGCATCTTTCAACTTGAGGGCGGTGACCTGCTCGACGAAGGGATCATAGACCCAGACATCCTGACCATCGGCCACGATCAGGCTCTCGTCCGGCGAGGTTGTGTGCCAGTTGAAACGGTTTGGCCGCTGCACCAGCAGATCGCCGCTGGCCTTTTGCAGCTCCTTGCCCTTGCTGTCATAGACGGTCTGGGCAAACTTGGCGGAGAAGAGGCTGACACCCGCCAGCTTCTGTTTGAGATCGCTGGCCGCATCGGCCCACACCTGACTGCTGGCCATCAACAGCACGGTACCCATCAACAGTTGTTTTTTCATCACGATCTTCATAAAGAGGCTCTCGATAAAAGGCCACGCCCGCGGAGGGCATGGCCAGGGATAGTATGAAACGGTGAGGCTTAGTCCCGCACCGGCGGCGGTGCCAGCACGTCGCGCTGACCATTGCCACCCGGTGAGCTGACGATGCCCTGATTCTCCATCTGCTCGATGAGACGGGCGGCCCGGTTGTAACCAATCTTGAACTTGCGCTGGACGCTGGAGGTCGAGCCACGGCGGGACTCCACCACAAAGGCGACCGCTTCGTCGAACAGGGGGTCCAGCTCTTCATCGCCACCACCGCCGTATTCGCCGCTGCCACCTTCGCCACCCGACTCACCGGAGAGGATCTCCTCGATGTAGTTCGGCTCGCCACGCAGTTTCCAGTCCGCCACCACCTTGTGCACTTCGTGGTCATCGACGAAGGCACCGTGTACCCGGGTCGGGTTGGAGGTACCGGACGGCATGTAGAGCATGTCGCCCATGCCGAGCAGGGATTCGGCCCCGCCCTGATCGATGATGGTGCGCGAGTCGATCTTGCTCGACACCTGGAACGAAATACGGGTCGGGATGTTGGCCTTGATAAGGCCGGTAATCACATCCACCGACGGACGCTGGGTCGCCAGAATGAGGTGAATACCGGCCGCCCGCGCCTTCTGGGCGATACGGGCAATCAGCTCTTCCACCTTCTTGCCGACGATCATCATCATGTCGGCAAATTCGTCCACCACCACCACGATGTGGGGCAGTTTTTCCAGCTCCGGCGGCATCTGATCCATGGAGTCACCCGGACGCCACAGCGGGTCGAGCAGCGGCTCGCCCGCTTCGATAGCAGCCAGCACCTTGTCGTTGTAGCCCTTGAGGTTACGCACGCCAACTGCCGACATCAGTTTGTAACGGCGCTCCATCTCGCCCACGCACCAGCGCAGGGCGTTGGCGGCGTCCTTCATGTCGGTCACCACCTCGGTCAGCAGATGCGGGATCCCTTCATAGACCGAGAGTTCCAGCATCTTGGGGTCGATCATGATGAAGCGCAGGTCATCGGGGGATGACTTGTAGAGCATGGAGATGATCATGGTGTTCACCCCCACCGACTTACCGGAACCTGTGGTACCGGCCACCAGCAGGTGCGGCATCTTGGCCAGATTCACCACCACCGGCTCCCCGGCGATGTCCTGACCCAGGCCCATGGTAAGCGGGTTGCGGCTGTCGCGGAAGGCATCGCAGTCGAGGGTCTCGCGCAGGTAGACGGTCTGGCGCACCCGGTTAGGCAGCTCGATACCGACGAAGGTCTTGCCCGGGATAACCTCAACCACCCGCACACTGCTGGCAGAGAGGGAACGGGCCAGATCGCGCGAGAGGTTGGTGATCTTGCTCGCCTTCATGCCCGGCGCCAGATCCAGCTCGAAACGGGTGATGACCGGGCCCGGATAGACACCGACCACCTTGGCCTGCACGTTGTAGTCGGCGAGCTTGGCTTCCACCAGACGGCCCATGCGATCCAGCTCATCCTTGCTCATCATCTGGGTCTTGGCAGGCGGTCTGTCCAACAGCTCGATGCTTGGCAACGGGGGCATCGTTGATTGCGGACGACGCTTGGGCCTGCTCGGTGCCACGGCCACCGGTGCGGCGACCTCATCGTCCCCTTCAGCCCACGGCAGATCCAGATCGTCTTCATCATCGTCATCGGCCACAGCCAGTACCGGTTGACGGCGACCATTGGCTGCCGCCACCGCACGTTTGGGCTTGGCAGCCGGAGCCGGCTCGTCATCTTCATCATCAAACTGCGGGTCGAACTCGAAGGTATCGTCGTCGAGTTCCGGCAGCCACTCTTCGGCGGCGGCCTTCTGATCCTTGGCCTTGGGTCGGCGGGTCCAGCTGGTGTGCGGCTCATCTTCCTCATCATCAAACGCGATAGCACCTACCCCGCCTTCCAGCAAGGGATCCGGCCCCTCGTTGCGGGGTTGACGCCAGCCACCGGTCAGCCAGCGACCGAGGGTAGTAGGGAAGTGGTAAACGGCGCTGACCGAACCGGTACAGGCCGCGCCGATCTGCTCGACGATGGTGAGCCAGGACCAGCCGGTAAACAGGGTGATACCGGTTGCCACAAAGCAGAGCAGCATCAGGTTGGCCCCGACGCCGCCAAACAGCGGCACCACCGCGGAGGCGATCACATCCCCCACCAGACCACCGGCGGAGAAGTTCTGCATATCGTTGAAGTTCATGCTGGCAATGGCCGACATGCCGAGCACGGTCAGGATAAAGCCGATGATCCGCACCCCCAGGGTGAGGTAATCCACATCGAGCAGACGGCTCGGCCGCCAGAAGAGACTCCAGCCCAGCAGTACCACCAGCGGCGGCACCAGATAGGAGAAGGCACCAAAGGTAAACATGGTGATGTCGGCGAGCCAGGCACCGGCACTACCGGCGAGGTTCTTCACCTCCCCTTGCCAGGAGGTCTGGGACCAGCCGGGATCAGCGGGATGATAGGACAACAGGGCAAGCAGAAGATAAGCAGCCATCAGGGTGATGGCGATCAAGACGGCTTCGAAGATCCGTTGTGTACCTGATAAAGGAGTAAACAGCTTTTTATCGGCCAAACTCCGGCTCCTTTCTGAAAACATGTAATGCAGGAAATAAGGGGGCCTAGTATCCCCGAAAAGCCCACCGATTGTCAGCCAGAGCCTGATGGGACGGGGCCATATTTGCAATTATCTTTACAAGAAGAAACGAGCGGACCGGCCGCTCGTTTCTGGCTGTCATGGTGTCTCATATGGAAAAGAAACCACGGCATAACCTGCTTTATCGGGTGCTGATCACCAGACGACTGCTCTGCTTGACCTCTTCCATCACCACGTAGGTGCGGGTGTCATTGACACCGGGCAGACGCAGCAGGGTTTCCCCCAACAGACGGCGGTAAGCCGACATGTCGCTGACTCGGGTCTTGAGCAGGTAGTCAAAGTCACCGGAGACCAGATGACACTCCTGGATCTCTTCGAGTACCTGAACAGCCTTGTTGAACTGTTCAAATACATCAGGCGCCCCGCGATTGAGGGTTATCTCTACAAACACCAGCAGAGATGCGTCCAGATAATGAGGGTTCAGAATAGCGGCATATCCTTCGATATAACCTTGTCGCTCGAGGCGACGAACCCGTTCCAGACACGGTGTAGGACTCAGGCCAACTCGTTTGGACAACTCAACATTCGAAATCCTGCCATCCTTTTGCAGTTCATTAAGAATGTTGCGGTCAATCCTGTCCAAATCCTTTAGCCGACTCTTAGCTTCCATCATTTTATTCCATCCTTTGGCTATTTTTTGGTAAGAATCACCAGTCATTTTATAATTATGGTCACAAATCCTGTCAATACCTGAATATACTAGGCGCAAATGTTGGTTAACATTTTGGCAACATGAAACACCAATCTATAGACGAGGGATAGCATGATTATCGGTGTACCTAAAGAGATAAAAAACCATGAATACCGCGTAGGCATGGTTCCGGCCAGTGTACGTGAACTGACAGCACGAAACCATACTGTTTTCGTCCAAAGCGGTGCCGGAAACGGCATTGGCTTTAGCGATGCAGATTATATCGCTGTTGGCGCCGAAATTTTGGCCTCTGCAGCAGAGGTTTTCGCCAAAGCCGAGATGATCGTCAAGGTCAAGGAACCTCAGCCTGTCGAATGTGCCATGCTGCGTCCGGGTCAAACCCTGTTCACCTATCTGCATCTGGCGCCAGACTTGGCCCAGACCGAAGCTCTGCTGCAAAGCGGCGCCATCTGCATCGCCTATGAAACTGTCACCGACGGCCGTGGCGGCCTGCCCCTGCTGGCCCCCATGTCGGAAGTGGCCGGACGCATGTCTATTCAGGCGGGTGCCCAGGCGCTGGAAAAATCGCGCGGCGGGAGTGGGGTGCTGCTCGGCGGCGTACCCGGTGTCGAGCCGGCCAAGGTGGTGATCATCGGCGGCGGCGTGGTCGGCTCCAATGCAGCCCGCATGGCCATTGGCCTGCGTGCAGATGTTACCATCCTCGACAACAACGTCGATACCCTGCGCCGTCTCGATAACGAGTTCCAGGGCGCGGCCAAGGTGGTCTACTCCAACAGCGAGACCCTGGAGCGCCATCTGCTGGCCGCGGATCTGGTCATCGGCGGCGTGCTGGTGCCGGGTGCCACTGCGCCAAAACTTGTCAGCCGTGACCATATTGCGCGCATGAAGCCGGGCTCTGCCATCGTCGATGTGGCGATCGATCAGGGCGGCTGTGTGGAAACCTCCCACGCCACCACCCATGAAGATCCTACTTTTATCGTCGATGAGGTGGTGCACTACTGCGTTGCCAACATGCCGGGGGCGGTAGCCCGTACCTCGACCGTGGCGCTCAACAATGCCACCCTCCCCTTTATCATCAAGCTGGCACAACAAGGCTACCGCGACGCCCTGTTGTCAGACGTACACCTGCGTCATGGCCTCAACGTGATGAATGGCAAGCTGACTTGCAAGGAGGTAGCCGTGGCTCATGGCCTTGCCCATACGGATGCCCTGACCCTGCTGAACTGATCTGCGCTGGCCTGCGCCAGTCAACGATGAGTGAAAATCCGCCCGCGATGGGCGGTTTTTTTTATCCCTTTGTTTTGCGCTGTCACCGCTTGCGCACACGATTAGTGCAATCGACTCGCCAGCCTTTGACCGCGGATCACGAATTACCTACAATCGCGCAAACTCATCACATCCCGGAAATTACATCATGAGCCAAGTCACTCACAGCAAATTGCTGATCTTAGGGTCAGGCCCGGCCGGTTACACAGCGGCCGTCTACGCCGCCCGCGCCAACCTCAATCCCCTGCTCATCACCGGCATGCAACAAGGTGGTCAGCTGACCACCACCACCGAAGTGGAGAACTGGCCAGGTGATCCGGAAGGTCTGACCGGCCCGGCGCTGATGGAGCGTATGAAAGCCCATGCAGAGAAGTTCGATACCCGTATCCTGTTTGATCACATCAACAGTGTCGAACTGACCCAGCGCCCATTCCGCCTCAAAGGGGACAACGGCGAGTACACCTGCGATGCCCTGATCATCGCGACCGGCGCCTCCGCCAAGTATCTGGGCCTTCCTTCCGAAGAGGCCTTCAAGGGCCGCGGTGTCTCCGCCTGTGCGACCTGTGACGGTTTCTTCTACCGCAATCAGGAAGTGGCGGTGATCGGTGGCGGTAACACCGCAGTGGAAGAGGCCCTCTATCTGGCCAACATCGCCAAGAAGGTGCACCTGATCCACCGCCGCGACGAGTTCCGTGCCGAAAAGATCCTGATCAAGCGTCTGCACGACAAGGTCGCGAGCGGCAACATCGTGTTGCACACCCACCAGACTCTGGACGAAGTGCTGGGGGATCAGATGGGGGTCACCGGTGTGCGCCTGCGCAACACTCAGGACAACAGCACCAGCGAGCTGCCGCTGATGGGCGTCTTCATCGCCATCGGCCACCAGCCCAATACCCAGATCTTCGATGGCCAGCTGGAGATGCAAAACGGCTATCTGAAAGTACGTGGCGGGCTGGACGGTTTTGCCACCCAGACCAGCATTGAAGGGGTGTTTGCCGCCGGTGACGTGGCCGACCACAACTACCGTCAGGCCATCACCTCGGCCGGTACCGGCTGCATGGCAGCCCTCGATGCCGAGCGTTATCTCGACGCACAATAAACGCGCGCAAGATGTGATATAAGGCATACCAGTCGGTATGCCTTTTTTCATTTAAGGAGTCTAATGAAACAGAAGATATTGATTGTCGAAGATAGCCTGACCATTCGCCGTATGCTCACTCAGGCCATTGCCCAGCAGACTGGCCTCGAGATTGACGCCTTCGATACCCTCGAAGGTGCCCGTCACTGCCGGGGCGAGGAGTATGTGGTCGCACTGGTGGACTTGACCTTGCCGGATGCTCCCCGTGGCGAGGCGGTGAACGAGCTGCTGGAGCGGGGTTTGCCGGTGGTGATCCTCACTGCCGACATCAGCGAGGATAAACGTGCCGCCTGGCTGGAAACCGGCGTGCTGGACTATGTGATGAAGGATTCGCGCCACTCGCTGCAATATGCCGTCAGTCTGGTGCACCGCCTCTATCTCAACCAGTCCATCGAAGTGCTGGTGGTCGATGACTCACGCACCTCCCGCCACCGCACCATGGCCCAGTTGCGCAAACAGCTGTTGCAGGTGCATGAGGCAAGCCATGCCCGTGAAGCGATGGCGATGCTGGAGCAGCACCCGGCCATTCGACTGGCACTGGTCGACTACTACATGCCGGATATCGATGGCATCAGTCTGGTGAGGATGCTGAGAGAGCGTTACAGCAAGCAGCAACTCGCGATCATCGGGATCTCGGTCTCGGACAAGCGCGGTCTCTCTGCTCGCTACCTCAAGCAGGGCGCCAACGACTTTCTCAACCAGCCGTTCGAGCCAGAAGAGCTGCAGTGCCGGGTCAGCCACAATCTGGAAGCGCTCGAACAGTTCAACAGCATTCAGGAGTCAGCCAATCGTGACTACCTGACCGGTCTCTACAACCGGCGTTACTGGTTCAACGAAGGGCAAAAATGGTTTGAAGAGCATCAACGCCAGCAGACACAACTCGCACTCTGTGTGCTCGATGTGGATCACTTCAAGCAGGTCAACGATCACTGGGGCCATGCCATCGGCGATCAACTGCTCTGCCACCTGACCCGGCTACTGACCCAGTTCTTCCCCGATGCCATGATCGCCCGCTTTGGCGGAGAGGAATTTGCCATGATGGTGCCTCACTGCACCGTCCCCGTGTTGATCAAGCGTCTTGAAGGGCTGCGTCAGCAGCTGCGCCAGCAACCCCTGTCACCGGAGACCCCGCTGTTTGTGCGCGCCAGTTACGGCGTGATCAGCGTCGGGCGGGTATCCATGGACGAGGCGCTGAGCGAAGCAGACCGGCTGCTTTATCAGGCAAAGAACACCGGTCGCGACAAGATAGTCTCTCAAGAGACGGCTATCTGAATCCTCAGGGCATCAGTCCCGTGTATTACCGCCCGACAGACTTTCCAGCAGGAGAGTCTGCGGGTTCATTTCCTGCCACAGTCTCCCCATCACCATGACTATCGAAAGTCAGTAAGTCTTGTCGACCCGCACCCCATCATCGAAATAGAGAATGCGCACCTTGTCCCCATTGGCAAAGACCATGGCGGGATCATAATCCTGGATCACGTTGATAAGGGCATTTTGCTCGTTGCGGATCAACAGCTCCACCAGCTTGTTTTCCACCACGGTTTCCCCGGACTGGTATTGCTGCGCAGCTGCAGCTCCCGCGAGCGCGCCGACGGCGGTGGCGATTTCACGGCCATGACCGCCGCCAAACTGGTTGCCAAGCAGGCCGCCCAGCACGGCACCGCCCAACGTCTTCCAGCCAGAGTGCTCGGACTCCAGGATCTGGCGCTGAGTAATATTGCGCACCGTTTCGACCTGGCCAAACACCACCTGATTGACCGGCCGCGCGGTATTGCGCTGGTAGACTTCTGCCCCGGCGGGCGCCGTGACAAAGCAGAGCAAGCTGGATACTATCAGGATAATGGCCTTCATCTATGAACCTCGTCGCCTTATGTCTCGCTATCTTACCCAACTGGATGATGAGCTTTGCTGGTTTCCCGACCCCAGCCATGCGCTGGAAGAGCCCAACGGCTTGCTGGCGATCGGCGGAGATCTCTCCCCGGCCAGATTGCTGGCAGCTTACCACAAGGGGATCTTCCCGTGGAATGAACCCCACCAGCCGACCCTGTGGTGGTCACCGGATCCCCGCGGGGTGATCCGTCCAGACCAACTCCATGTGGGGCGGACATTGCAGAAGATTATCCGCCGTACCCCATTCGATATTTCCGTCAATCGCGCCTTTAATGAAGTCATCACCGCCTGCGCCGCCCCTCGTCGCACCGCTGATGGCACCTGGATCAGCCAACCCATGATCGAGGCCTACCAGCAACTGCACCGGCTGGGTCATGCCCACTCTATCGAGATCTGGCAGGAGGGAGAACTGCAAGCGGGACTGTATGGCCTCTCTATCGGCCGACTGTTTTGCGGTGAATCCATGTTCAGCCGCATCGATAACGGCGCCAAGCTGGCCATGGTGGCACTCTGTCGCCACTTCGTCCGCCATCGCGGCGCCCTCATCGATTGCCAGATGCAAAACCCGTTTCTGGCGACCCTGGGTATCGAGGAATGGCCAAGAGCCCGTTTTCTGGCCGAGCTGGCGCGCCTTGGCCATCAACCACTGTTGGCTTCCTGCTGGCAAGAGGGAGAGATCAGCTTATGACTGAAGAAGTGATCCTCAAGGTTGGGCTGACCCCCAAGCATCCTTGCAGCTATCTGGATCATGAGCAGGAACAGTTGCTGGTGCTGATGGATCACAATCTGCTCAACGCCAACGGCTACGAGCGATTGTTGACAGCCGGTTTTCGCCGCAGTGGCAATGACATCTATCGTCCCCACTGCCCGGCGTGCCATGCCTGCCAATCCCTTCGTATTCACAGCGAACGCTTTCGTCCCAGCCGCGGCCAGAAGCGGATCCGCCAGCTCAACAAAGATATCGAGCTCGTCCTGAGCTACGATGACAAGCCCGAGTATTACCTGCTCTACGAACGCTATATCCGCGAACGCCATCACGATGGCAGCATGTATCCCCCCAACCGCAGCCAGTATCGCGGTTTTCTCCATTGTGACTGGATGCCGCCGCTCTATCTGGAGATGCGCAAGGAGGGCCGTCTTATCGGCGTGGCCACCACAGACCTGCTGCCCCACTCCCTCAGCGCCATGTACACCTTCTTCGATCCGGACTATGCCGATCGCTCCCTGGGCACTTTTGCGATCCTCTGCCAGCTTGATCTGGCCAGGCGAACCGGGCGAAGCTGGCTCTATCTTGGCTACCTGGTGGAGGCGTGCCGCAAGATGAATTACAAGCGCAATTACCTCCCTCACGAGCTGTTAATTCAGGGGGAATGGAAAAATATCGACACCAAGCCCGAGTAAACTTTACACATAGCCTTAAATCCGGCATGATCCAGCGGTTTTTTGTTGTGGCTTATCAAGAGGATTCAATGGCTAAAGAAGACAGTATTGAGATGCAGGGCACTATTCTCGAAACCCTGCCCAATACCATGTTCCGTGTGGAACTGGAGAATGGTCACGTGGTTATCGCTCATATTTCAGGCAAGATGCGCAAAAACTACATTCGTATCCTGACTGGAGACAAAGTAACGGTAGCACTGACTCCCTACGATCTCTCCAAGGGACGTATTGTTTTCCGCTCTCGCTAAGCCAGGAATTCAGCAAAAAACCCCAACCTGTCGGTTGGGGTTTTTTGTCGTTTTCTGATCACTGACGCTTAGTGGGAAACAGCTTCAACATTGACCTGAAAATCAAAGCTGAGGCTGTCATTTACCAACTCAACCTTCACTATCCCCCCGTCAACCAGTGAACCGAACAGGATCTCGTTGGCCAGGGGTTTCTTGAGGTGCTCCTGGATCACCCGACCCATCGGTCTGGCACCCATGGCTCTGTCATATCCCTTCTCTGCCAACCAGTGGCGGGCACGCTCGGACACCTCGAGAGAGACTCCCTTCGCATCCAGTTGAACCTGCAACTCGACAATGAACTTGTCGACCACCTGATGGATCACCGTCATATCGAGATGGTTGAACCAGATGGTGTGATCAAGCCGGTTACGAAACTCCGGACTGAAGGTCTTGTTGATCACCGCCATGGCATCGTGGCTCAAATCCTGTTGCTGGAAGCCAATCGACTTGCGCTGGGTCTCCTGAACGCCAGCGTTAGTGGTCATCACCAGAATGACATTACGAAAATCCGCCTTGCGCCCGTTGTTATCGGTCAGGGTACCGTTGTCCATCACCTGCAACAGCAGGTTGAACACATCCGGGTGAGCCTTCTCAATCTCGTCGAGCAACACCACCGAGTGGGGATGCTTGATCACCGCATCGGTCAGCAAACCACCCTGTTCAAAACCGACGTAGCCGGGAGGCGCGCCAATCAGGCGAGATACGGTATGGCGTTCCATGTACTCGGACATATCAAAGCGCAGCATCTCGACACCCAATGCTTTGCCCAACTGCTGGGTCACCTCTGTTTTACCGACACCGGTGGGGCCAGCAAACAGGAAGCAGCCAACCGGGCGACGCTCGTTGCCAAGGCCCGAGCGTGACAGGCGGATCGCATCAGCCAGCACCTCAATGGCCTTGTCCTGACCAAAGACCACCATCTTGAGATTGCGCTCCAGGTGCTTCAGCACCTCTTTATCAGAGGAGGAGACTGATTTCTCCGGAATACGGGCAATCTTGGCAACGATGGACTCAATCTCCTGCACATTGATCACTTTCTTGCGCTTGCTCGCTGGCAGCAACCGTTGACCGGCACCGGCCTCATCGATCACGTCGATCGCCTTGTCGGGCAAGTGACGATCATTGATGTACTTGGCAGAGAGCTCGGCAGCCGCCCGGATCGCCTTGGCGGTGTAGCGCACGCCGTGGTGAGCCTCGTAGCGGCTCTTGAGCCCCATCAGAATACGCGTGGTGTCATCGATAGTCGGCTCGACAATATCGATCTTCTGGAAGCGACGCGCCAACGCACGGTCTTTCTCGAAGATCTGGGCATACTCCTGATAGGTGGTGGATCCCACACAGCGAAGCAAACCATTGGAGAGCAGCGGCTTGATCAGGTTGGCCGCATCCAGCTGACCACCAGATGCCGCACCGGCACCGATGATGGTATGGATCTCGTCGATAAAGAGGATCGCCCCTTCCTGACGTTCAATCTGCTTGAGCAGTACCTTGAGGCGCTTCTCGAAATCACCACGGTATTTGGTACCCGCCAGCAGAGAACCCATATCCAGCGAATAGATGGTGCTGCCCGCAATCACCTCGGGCACATCACCCTTGACGATGCGATAGGCAAGCCCTTCGGCAATGGCAGTTTTGCCCACGCCAGCTTCACCCACCAACAGCGGGTTGTTCTTGCGACGGCGACAGAGCACTTGAATGGTGCGGTTGAGCTCCTGATCACGGCCAATCAGTGGATCGATGCGCCCTTCCAGCACCAGCTGGTTCAGGTTGGTGGCAAAGCTCTCGATCTGGGCGGCCGAGACATCATCATCAGACTCGGGATTGTTATTGCTGCCGAGATCCGGCTTGTTATCCTTGCGCACCCCGTGGGAGAGGAAATTGACGACGTCGAGACGGCTGATCTCGGCTTTTTTCAGGAAATAGGCAGCTTGTGACTCCTGCTCACTGAAGATAGCGACCAGCACGTTGGCGCCGCTGACTTCGGTATTGCCGGAGGATTGCACATGGAAGACGGCACGCTGCAACACGCGCTGGAAGCCCAGTGTCGGCTGGGTTTCACGATCTTCATCATCGCGCGGAATGAGTGGAGTAGTTTGGGTGATAAATGCGCGGATCTCCTTGCGCATCTGCTCGACATCGGCACCACAGGAGCTCAGCGCCTCATGGGCTGAACTGTTATCCAGAAGGGCTAACAACAGGTGCTCGACAGTCATGAATTCGTGGCGCTCGTCACGGGCCAGTTTGAACGCCTCGTTCAGCGTCTTTTCTAGATCTTTATTCAACATAGGCACCTCCCCTAGTACAGCTACAATGTGGTGTCACACTCGCCATCAAGTCATCAGATTCAAGCCTTTTCCATAGTACAGAGCAGTGGATGTTCATTGTTACGTGCATAGGTGTTGACCTGGACAACCTTGGTTTCGGCGATCTCTGCAGTAAACATGCCGCAGACACCCTTACCACTATAATGCACACTCAGCATGACCTGAGTCGCCTTGTCCAAATCCATACCAAAGAACTTTTGCAGCACCTCCACCACAAACTCCATCGGCGTATAGTCATCGTTGTTCAACACAACCTTATACATGGGTGGCGGCTGCAGCTTGGTTTTCTCTGCTTCTGCAATCTCTTCATTAGCAAAGAGTTCTTTCTGCTTGCTCATAATCGCGCTTTGGTACCTCTAGATTACTACCGTCTAACACAAGGTTGTCAATAGACTTGTTAACCAGATCACATCAGCTGTTAACAACTTCTTGACTCGCTCAAAAGTTGGACTAGATTGGTTACTTGCTAATCTGTGCCCGTCTGCTACGGGCTCATGTCCCTAGTTATAAAGGGCTGGCGCAGGTTACTCAACGACTTCTGGGTAATCAATAAAAGGATGTAGAAGTATGGCAACCGGCACAGTTAAGTGGTTTAACAACGCAAAAGGATTTGGGTTTATCTGTCCGGAAGGGGGCGGTGAGGATATCTTCGCTCACTACTCCACGATTCAAATGGAGGGCTACAAGACCCTGAAAGCGGGTCAGGCCGTCAATTTTGAACTGCAACAGGGGCCGAAAGGAAATCACGCTTCTGTGATTGTGCCAAACGAAGCACAAAATATGTAAATAACACCCGTTGGATAAATAAAAAACCGGTTCCTCTTTGAGCAACCGGTTTTTTATTGTCAGATTTCTGGCGCGTCCTGCCTCCTCACGGGATCACAGGGTTATCGCCAGTCACGATCAGTCGTGATATTCACTGCAGGCGATCAGGGTATTTTCCATCAGGCTGGCTACCGTCATCGGGCCCACGCCACCGGGTACCGGGGTAATGAAAGAAGCATGGCTGCGCGCCGTCTCAAACTCCACATCGCCGACCAGTGAACCATCAGCCAGGCGGTTGATACCCACATCGATCACCAGCGCGCCCGGTTTGATCCACTCGCCCGGAATGAAGTTGGGCTTGCCGACCGCAACAACCAGCAGATCGGCACGGCGTACCTGATCTTCCAGATCCCGGGTAAAGCGGTGACAAGTCGTGGTCGTGCAGCCCGCCAGCAGCAATTCGAGGGTCATGGGACGCCCCACTATATTGGACGCTCCCACCACGACCGCATGCAGACCATGCGTCTTCACGCCGGTGGTCTCAATCAGCGTCATGATCCCTTTCGGGGTGCAGGGGCGCAGCGCCGGAATACGTTGGGCCAGACGGCCTACGTTATAGGGGTGGAAACCGTCAACATCCTTGTCAGGCTGGATCCGCTCCAGCACCTGAGTGGTATCGAAGTGATCCGGCAACGGCAACTGAACCAGAATGCCATCTACGTGGCTATCTTCATTCAGCTGGTCGATCAGCGCCAGCAGATCTTCCTGACTGGCAGTTGCACTCAGGTCATAGGAACGGGAGAGAAAACCCACCTCCTCACACGCCCGGCGTTTGCTGCCGACATAGACCTGAGAGGCCGGATCCGCCCCCACCAGAATGACTGCCAGCCCTGGAGCCCGTTTCCCTGCCGCCAACCGCTGTTGGACTTGCGCCGCGACCTGGCTGCGAATCGTTTGCGCAACCTGTTTTCCATCTATGATTTTGGCAGACATCGTTCTCCACTCACCATGTGTTCAACTGCCGCGCATTGTCGCATTTTTTTAGCCGGGGTGTTAGCGGCAGACGCACGCCAGGCCTGTAGCGGGCAATAAGTAGGCACTTGAATTTACTGGGGGAAAAATACGTTGACGCTGGCCCGTACGCTTGGCTATGATGCCCGCCCGTTGCCCAGTACGACGCTTGTCGCTATGCTGGTCAGGGATTTTCGGTGATTAGCGCAGTCCGGTAGCGCATCTGGTTTGGGACCAGAGGGTCAAAGGTTCGAATCCTTTATCACCGACCATGTTCATCGACTCGTCGTCAAGACGTGTTGATACCGAGCGCCCTTAGCTCAGTCGGATAGAGCAACGGCCTTCTAAGCCGTGGGTCGCAGGTTCGAATCCTGCAGGGCGCGCCATTGATTCTCCCCTTCCCTTCTGGATTGGCGAGCGTTGATGAAGATTTCAGTGGTGGCTGTAGCTCAGTTGGTAGAGTCCCGGATTGTGATTCCGGTTGTCGTGGGTTCGAGCCCCATCAGCCACCCCATTATTCTGTCGATGATTGCCGCAAGGTGATGTCAATCGACCAGGTGCAGTGACCTTCTGGTCTGCCCCACGAAAAACCGGCCTTGGCCGGTTTTTTTTGTTTTTGCGCATGTTTGCGCACGACAGCGCCTTACCTTGTCTGCAAGGCCATCCTTCAGATCGATAAACGCGGCTCGCCCATTTGTCACGATTCGTAGCCCCCGTCGATACACACGGCCACGCTCCCCCGCACATCAGCCTGCCCGGTTCTTTTTCTGTATTTCCCAAGCGCCATTGATATGCTGATCGCTCTTCTTCTCTCCTGCTTCCCGTTGGAGCTTTTCTATGCAACGCATTCTTTTTATCGAAGATGATCCCGAGATTGGCCAGCTCATCAGCAGTTGGCTCGGTCGCCACGATATGGAGGTGATCCTCGAGCCCCGAGGGGACATGGCGCTGGCCCGGGTCGAGGCCGAACAGCCCGATCTGGTGCTGCTCGATATCATGCTGCCGGGACAGGATGGCATGTCCCTCTGTCGGGATCTGCGCCCGCGCTTCGACGGCCCCATCGTGATGCTCACCTCGCTGGACAGCGACATGAACCAGATCCTGAGTCTGGAGCTGGGTGCCAACGACTACATCCTCAAAACGACGCCGCCGCCGGTGCTACTTGCCCGGTTGCGGGTGCAGTTTCGCCAGCACCAGCAAACATCAACCCAACCCGTCGTCACCAGCAGTGTTCCCCAGCAGCTGCAATTTGGTCGGCTGCGGGTGGATGGCCCGGGGCGAGATGTGCGGCTCGATGGCGAGAGCATTGCCCTCTCGACCGCCGATTTTGATCTGCTGTGGGAGCTCACCTGTCACGCGGGCCAAATCTTGAGTCGGGAAGCCCTCTTTCGCAGTCTGCGCGGCCGGGAGTATGACGGTCAGGATCGCAGCATGGATGTGGCCATCTCCCGCCTGCGCCGAAAACTGGGTGATAACCCCGACAACCCGACACGGATCAAGACGGTGCGCCAGAAAGGCTACCTGTTTGTCCCCCACGCCTGGGAATAACCCTCTTTCGGGAGCACCGCCATGCGCCGTCTCTTTATCCAGTTCTATCTGTTGCTGATCGGCTGCTTCACCCTCGCCATTCTGCTGGTTGGCGTGGTCTATCAGGTGACCGCCGAGCGGGCGGGCGATCGCTATCTCGAACGCATGATGCAAGGCTCCCTTGGCCTGTTGACCGGCGAGTTGGCAAGAACCCCGCCCGAGCGCTGGCCAGATCGACTGGCCGAGCAGAGCAGTCAATTTACCCTCCCCCTCAAGATCGGCGAGCTGACACGCCAGCCGCTGGCCAGCGAGGATCAGGCGTTTCTGGCCGCCGGCAACATCGTCATCGTCGAGGAGGATGACACCTTCCTGCAGCGCATTCCCGATACCGACCGGGTACTGATTGTCGGCCCCGTCCCCTACCTCTCCTACCTGCATGAGCTGCACTGGGTCGATGTGGGACTGCTGCTGGTGATCGGCCTCTCTCTCGGCCTGCCGATCCTGCTGTGGCTACGCCCCCACTGGCGCGGCTTGCAGCAGTTGGAGCAGACCGCACGTCGCGTGGGCGATGGGGATCTCTCCTGCCGAACCAATCTGCCACCGGGCAGTAGTCTGGCCCGGGTGGGACGCACCTTCGATCAAATGGCGAGCCAGTTGCAGGCCATGATTGCCAGCCGCAAGCAGCTGACCGATGCCATCGCCCACGAGTTGCGCACCCCGTTAGTCCGGTTGCGCTATCGGCTTGCCATGCTGGAGCCAGCCCCTGCCGAGCAGGAGCAGTTGGCGCTGGAGCGAGATCTGGGGGCGCTGGACGCCCTGATCGAAGAGATGCTCACCTACGCCAGGCTGGACAGACCGGAGTTGCCATTGCAACAGGACGAGCTGGAGCTCAGCCACTGGGCACAAGCGCATCTCGGCGACTGGCAAGCGCTAGCCCCCGAGAAGAGGCTCACCATCGAGCTGCCGCCACGCCACATGCCCTGGTGCGGCGATCAGCGTCTGCTGACGCGCGCGGTGGAGAACCTGATCGGCAACGCCCTGCGTTATGCCGAAAACCGGGTCACCCTCTCGCTTTCGCGCTTGCAGGATAACTATCTGCTGGAGGTGAGCGACGATGGGCCGGGGATCGATCCGGCACTGGCGCCCCAGATCTTCGAGCCGTTCGTACGCCTTGATCAGAGCCGGGATCGTCGCACTGGCGGCACCGGGCTGGGACTGGCCATCGTGCGCAGCATTGCCCGTCATCACGGGGGGGATGTGGCGCTGCTGGCCAGTGATCACGGCGCCCGCTTCTGCCTCACCCTGCCTGTACATTTGGATACAAACCGTCACCAACCGCTCACTGAAGGACCGCCGCAACCGTCATAGGATGACTGTCATGGAGAACGCTCCATAACATCCACCCGAATAAGGAAATTGAACATGAAAAAGATCATTCCCCTGACCCTGGCAGCCGTCTTCGCCCTCACCTCCGGTTTCACCATGGCGGCCACCCCGACCAAGACCGCTACACAGCAAGCAACCCAAACCAAGGTGGTGAAAAAACACCATAAAGCCACCCACGCCAAGACCACTGCCGTCAAAGTCGCGCCGAAAACCAAGTGATCCACTCGGTCACTGGATAGCACCAAGGGAGGCTGACGCCTCCCTTTCCATATCTTCCCGAAATTTTCCTGACGAGCGCCTCCCTCGTCCAAACCGGATCCACGACCCGGCCCCCCTTTGCGGGAAAGGGTCAATGACCACAGGAACATGGCATGTGGCGTCATCTGCTTAAATGGCTCGGCCCCTTCTGCAGCTTGCTGCTGCTCGGCACCGCACTGACCGTGCTGTATCACCTGACTCAGGCATGGCACTGGCACGACATTCGTGTGGCCATCTGGTCCCAACCCCTGCCGCGACTGGCGGGTGCCCTGTTGCTGACTCTGCTCAGTTATGGTTGCCTCTGCAGCTATGACATGCTGGCACTCCATGCGCTGGGTAAGCGCCTTCCCTGGCAACAGGTCAGTATCACCTCCTTTATCGCCTACACCTTCTCCAATACCCTGGGATTTGCCCTGCTGACCGGCACCTCGGTACGCTACCGGCTCTACTCCGCGCTGGGGCTCGCCACCGGGGAAGTGGCCCGCGTGGTGCTGTTCTGCTCCATCACCTTTTTCCTCGGCCTGCTGGCGTGGGGAGGTGGCGCCCTACTGACCTGCGATGTGACACAGCTGTTGCCTGACTGGCCGCAGTGGGCAGATACCCTGCTCAGGCTGGCGGGCGTGATGGCACTACTGTTGGTCGCCTGCTACCTCTGCTGGCCCGCCCCACGTCTCTCTTTGCGGAAACACACCCTGACCCTGCCGAGCTTCCGGGTACGTCTGTTGCAACTGCTGGTCGCCCTGGCGGACTGGATGGCCGCTGCTGCCGTGCTGTTTGTGCTGCTGCCCGCCCAGAGCGTTCCCTACCCCGTGCTGCTTAGCGCCTTCGTGCTGGCCAGTTTCCTCGGGGTGCTGGCCCACGTGCCGGGCGGGATCGGCGTGTTCGAAGCGAGCATGAGCCTGCTGCTGGCCCACTACCTTCCGGCCGACAAGCTGCTCGCCTCGCTACTGCTCTACCGCTGCATCTATTACCTACTTCCCTTTCTCTGTGCCCTGCTGCTCTTTGCGAGTCAGGAGATGCTGCAACAAAAAGCACGCTGGCAGCGGCTACAGGGGCTGATGAGCGCAATACGCGAATTTCTGCCCGCCCTCATCAGCATGGGGACCTTCGCCGCCGGCAGCCTGCTGCTCTGCTCGGGGATGATCCCGACCATGCGCAGCCGCATCGAAGTGTGGCTGCAGGTGCTGCCGCTCCATCTGCTGGAGCTCTCCCATGTGCTCGGCAGCGTGAGCGGTATCCTCCTGATCCTGCTGGCGCGCAGCCTCTATCGCCGTCACGACGCCGCGTTTCGCATCACCCAGCTGCTGCTGGCACTTGGGATCGCCTTCTCCCTGCTCAAGGGGGGAGACTGGGAGTCCGCCCTGCTGCTCGGCAGCTTCCTGCTGATCATGACCCCTTGTCGTTCCCTCTTCTATCGCAAGGGGTCGCTGCTCTATCCCCAGTACACCCCGGGCTGGCTCATTTCAGTCGGCGCAGTGCTGCTGGGAGCGCTGTGGCTACTGCTCTTCTCCTACCGTCAGGTGGAGTATGACCACGCCCTCTGGTTCCACTTCTCGCCACACGGCGGGGCTGCCCGCGGCCTGCGCGCCATGGGGAGCGTGGTGGCCGTGCTGGCCGTGGCCGGGGTTGCCCAGCTGCTTGCACCGCTGCGCGTAGTCGGTGAAAAGCCGGACAAGGAGACGCTTGCTCGCGCCCACGAGCTGGTGGTGCGTGAAGGGGGGATCCACGGCTATCTGGCCCAGCTACAGGACAAGTCCCTGCTGTTCCACCCCGCCGGCGACGCCTTCCTGATGTATGGCATCGAGGGCAACAGCTGGATTGTGATGGGGGATCCCGTCGGCCGCCCCGAGCAGATCGAAGAGCTGCTCTGGCAATTTCGCGAGCGATGCGATGAGCACGACGCCAATCCAGTCTTTTATCAGGTGTCGGCCCGCTATCTTCCGCTCTATCTGGAGCTGGGACTGATCCCCTTCAAGCTCGGTGAAGAGGCGATGGTCGATCTGGCCACCTTCGATCTGGCGGGCAGCCGGCTGCGCAACCTGCGCCAGAGCCATGCCAAGGGCAAACGGGAAGGGTTGACCTTCGAGGTGGTCGAGGCAAGTGCCGTGGCTCCCCTGCTGCCCAGATTGCAGACCGTCTCCGATAGCTGGCTGCAGAGCAAGATGGGCAAGGAGAAGGGCTTCTCGGTCGGCCGTTTCGAGCCTGACTACCTGACCTTAAGCCCGGCAGCGCTGGTGATGCACGAGGGGCAGATCGTCGGCTTTGCCAACCTCTGGGTGAGCGATAACAAGGAGAGTCTCTCCATCGATCTGATGCGCTATAGCCTGGATACCGGCACCGCCCCCATCATGGATTTTCTTTTTGTCGAGCTGCTGCTGTGGGGCAAGGCGCAGGGGTACGCCAGCTTCAATCTGGGGATGGCCCCCATGTCCGGCTTCAACGATCACCCGCTCGGTAGCTACTGGGATCGCCTTGGCAACACCCTGTTTATGCGGGGCAGCCGTTTTTACAACTTTCAGGGGCTTAGACGCTACAAGGAGAAATTTTCGCCCCGCTGGGAACCCCGCTACCTGCTCTGCAGCAGCAAACTGGTACTGCCCAGAACCCTGACTCACCTGATCACCCTGATTAGCCGCGGCCCGCTGGGGCTGATCAAGAAATAGGAGCATGGCCAATGAGAGCCTTGATTTTGCTGTTACTTAGTCTCGTCCTGCCCATCTCGTCATTTGCGGTGCACGCCGCCCCGGTCAAGGATGACCTGAGCCTGATTGAGCTGCCGGTCAAGCAGCCATCGGACGCCCCCATGGTGATCTTTCTCAGCGGCGATGGCGGATGGGCGGCCCTCGACAAGGGGTTGAGCGCCCAGTTTCAGCTGCACGGCATGCCGGTCGTGGGCTGGAGCTCCCTCACCTACTACTGGAAGAAGAAAACCCCGGAGCAGGTGACCGCCGATCTGGAGCGGATCCTCGATGATTATCAGGCCAGCTGGCAGCGCCCCCACTGGCTACTGGTCGGTTTCTCGTTTGGTGCAGAGATTGTCCCCTTCGTCATCAACCGGTTGCCGGAGCACTATCGTCAGGGGCTGGTCGGGGCCGTGATGCTCTCCCCCTCCACCAGCTCGGATTTCGAGATCCACGTCAGCGACATGCTGACCCACAAGGCCCGCAGCTACCCGACCGAGCCGCAGGTGAAGACCATCCGGGATCTGCCGATGCTCTGCCTGCAAGGAGCCGATGACGATGACGGCGACCGCCTCTGCCCCCGTCTCAACCAGCCCAACATCACGACCGTCACCCTGCCGGGAGGGCATCATTTTGACGATAACTACATCCACCTCTACGACACCATCACCAACCAGCTGAACCTGCTACCGGATCCACGGCCTGTGGAGCGTTAACCGGTATCACCATGGAATGCCTTATAAACACCAATCAAGACAAATCAGCGAGTAATTAAAATGGCCTCTCTTGCGAGAGGCCATTTTACTAAATTCGGCGGAAAGTTTGACAGGAACAAGCTTGGGTACGGCGTCAAGGTCACTGCAACTTTTCACTGCGATTGCCAAAGCGGCTCAGCCAGATGCGCTATCAAGAATGAAGATTTGCATTCTTATGCCAGCAACCACGCTGGGATTGCGCCATAAAACAAAAAGCCCTGACGTTTCCATCAGGGCTTTGCAATTTGGCGGTGAGGGAGGGATTCGAACCCTCACTCTCGTACATTACAGCACAAATATAACCTTCAATTTCAATAACTTACGCAATATTTTGTTGCAATAAAGCTGCGTAATTGTCTCAGGTAATTGCTATGAGACCTATTGTACTTTTATATAGAAAATTAATTAAATGTCAACCACATAGGTTGTGGCAATTCACTGCGTTGTTGGTCACGGACAATTAAGTTGGAAACCGTGACATTGAAGTTGGAAACTCAAAGGCCCTGCAACAGCAGGGCCTTTTTATTTTGTGCGGTGATTAGCTGTAATTAAATTACAAAATGATCTCTTTTGGGTCTTTTTGGTGGGTCAGGGTTTACCTCTTGTCAATGGTACACATAAAAGCATCATTCCCATTGATGCAAAAATAATGGGCGTTGATATTGACTCAGTAGCGTCAGATGCGACACACTGTAACTGCATCATTAACGATGAAGAGATTTTTTGTGAAGCTGAACCAAATTGCCACCATCAGTGCTGGGCACCCCTATCGCGGCAAGATCCCGGAGATCGATTCCGGCAGCATGGCCGTGGTGCAGATGAGAGATGCCTCGCCAGAAGGGGGGGTTGACTGGTCTGCCTGCCTTCGTTCTGAGCCTACCAGCAAGAAGGAGCCTGACTGGCTGCAAACCGGCGATATCTTGGTGGCTGCCCGTGGCAGTACTAACTATGCCGTGCTGGTCGATACCGGGCTTGCACCATTGCCCGCCGTAGCCGCCCCTCACTTCTATGTGGTGCGGTTGCATAGCGAGGCGCTCAGTCCCGAATTTCTGGCCTGGCAGCTCAATCAGTCTCCTTGCCAACGCTACTTCGAACTGCACGCCGAAGGCAGCGCTGCAAAAAGTATTCGCCGTCAGGTGTTGGAGGAGGCCCCTATCGGTATCCCGTCTCTTGCGAGACAAGCCGCCATCATGAAGCTGGCCCACAGCCTGCGTGAAGAACGGAACCTGATGCAACAACTGCAACGTAATGGCGAGCAGATGATGCAGGCCATCGCTACCAGCCTGCTCGAACAATCCGATCAGCCAGCGAAATAGTTTCGCTGAGCAGCCCATTTTTCCAAGAAATACCCAAGGAATCACGATTTATGACTACCTCGATAAACCAGGACGATATCAACAAGGCCCTCTGGTCTGCCTGCGATACCTTCCGGGGCACCATCAGTGCCGATACCTATAAGGACTTCGTGCTCACCATGCTGTTCCTGAAATACATCTCCGATGTTTGGCAGGATCACTACGATGGCTACAAGGTCGAATATGGCGATGAGCCGGAGCTCATTGAAGAGATGCTTAAAAACGAGCGTTTCGTGCTGCCCAAACAGGCCAGTTTCTACGCTCTTTATGAGCGTCGTCACGAGCCGGGCAACGGCGAGCGGATCGATCAGGCGCTGCACGCCATCGAAGAGGCCAATGGCACCAAGCTCAAAGACGCGGGTAAGAGCGTGTTTCAGGACATCAGCTTCAACACCGACCGCCTCGGCGAAGAGAAGCAGAAGAACACCATACTGCGCCACCTCTTGGAAGACTTCGCCAAGGACGAGCTCAACCTCAAGCCCAGCCGGGTCGGCACCCTGGATGTGATCGGCAACGCCTATGAGTACCTTATCAAGAACTTCGCCGCCAGCGGCGGCCAGAAGGCGGGCGAGTTCTATACCCCGCCCGAAGTTTCCGATCTTATCGCCGAGCTGTTGGAGCCACAACTGGGGGATACCATCTGCGATCCGGCCTGCGGCTCCGGGTCACTGCTGATGAAGTGCGGTCGCAAGATAGTGCAAAACTATGGTGAGAAGCACTACGCCCTCTACGGTCAGGAGGCCATCGGCTCCACCTGGTCGCTGGCCAAGATGAACATGTTTCTGCACGGGGAAGACAACCACAAGATCGAGTGGGGCGACACCATCCGCAACCCCAAGCTGCTCGATGGCAATGGCAACCTGCTGCGCTTCGATATCGTGACCGCCAACCCGCCGTTTAGCCTGGACAAATGGGGTCATGACGAGGCCGAGCACGATAAGTTCGGTCGCTTCAAACGCGGCGTCCCGCCCAAAACCAAGGGCGATTACGCCTTTATTCTCCATATGATCGAAACCTTGAAACCAAAAACGGGCCGCATGGGGGTAGTGGTGCCCCACGGTGTATTGTTCCGGGGTTCCAGCGAGGGCAAGATCCGCCAACAGTTGATTGACGAGAACCTGCTCGATGCGGTGATCGGTTTGCCTGAGAAGCTGTTCTACGGCACCGGCATCCCCGCCGCCATCCTGATCTTCAAGAAAGAGAAGCTGGACGACAACGTGCTGTTTATCGACGCCAGCCGTGATTGCAAGGCGGGCAAGAACCAGAACCTGCTGACAGAGGAAAACATCGCCCGCATCGTCGCCACCTATCGCAACGGCGGCAATGTCGATAAATACGCCTATCTTGCCTCGCTGCAAGAAATTAAGGATAACGACTACAACCTCAATATTCCGCGCTATGTGGATACCTTCGAGGAAGAAGAGGAGATCGATCTGCTGGCGGTACGTGCCGAGCGGGAGCAGCTGAAAGCCCAACTGACTGAGCTGGAAACTGAGATGGCCAAGTATCTGGAGGAGTTGGGTTATGGCTCGTAGTTTATCCGCAGGTAGTATTCCAGCAGGTTGGCTGTACGATTTGTTAGACAAATTTGCAGTGCGCTGTAGTGGACATACACCTAGTAAGTCATTTCCAGAATATTGGGATGGCGGAATCAAGTGGATATCTTTGGCAGATAGTTATCGCTTGGATCAAGGCTATGTTTACGAAACTGATAACGAAATATCGGAAGAAGGCATAAAAAATAGCTCGGCTGAGTTGCACCCAGCTGAGACGGTCGTCATTTCGCGAGATGCAGGGATCGGAAAAAGTGGTGTAATGGCCGTACCAATGGCTGTCAGCCAACATTTCATCGCATGGAAGTGCGATAATAAAGAGAAGCTCAATAGTTGGTTTTTGTATAACTGGTTGCAGTTTAATAAATCTGAATTTGAACGGCAAGCGGTTGGTTCGACGATAAAAACAATCGGATTACCCTATTTTAAAAAATTAAAAATAGCCGTGCCTCCATACATAGAACAAAAGAAAATTGCCCAAATCCTCTCTGCTTGGGATAAGGCCATCACAACCACAGAGCAGCTGCTGGCTAATAGTCAGCAGCAGAAAAAGGCGCTGATGCAGCAACTGCTCACCGGCGAAAAACGCCTGCTGGATAACAACGGGGTGAGGTTTAGTGGGGAGTGGAAGAGTGCACAGTTTGCACAGATTTGCACTATTAATCCTAAGCGTCCTCCAGAGCCTTCTAACGGAATTGTTTCATTTATACCAATGGATTCTGTTTCAGAAGATGCAAAGCTATTAAGAACAGAAGAGAGGCAATATTCAGAGGTCTCGACTGGTTTCACCTCATTTATTGATAATGATGTTCTAGTTGCTAAGATCACGCCTTGTTTTGAAAATGGGAAAGGCGCTCATGTGCAAGGCATGGTGAATGGCGTTGGTTTTGGCAGTACAGAATTTCATGTTTTAAGAGCTAACTCTAAGACCAGTTCAAAGTTCGTTTACTATCTAACAAATACCACAGAGTTCCGAGTTCGTGGTGAAGCAAATATGCAAGGCTCCGCTGGGCAGAAAAGAGTGACAACTGACTATTTAAAGTCTTTGATCGTGCGATTGCCTTCATCTATTGAAGAACAACAAAAAATCGCGGCTGTACTCTCCACTGCCGATGAGGAAATCACAGTCCTGCAACAAAAGCTCGACGCCTTAAAGCAGGAGAAAAAGGCCCTGATGCAACAACTGCTGACCGGCAAACGGCGGGTTTAAATAGATTTAATGGTGATACGATGACTGCACATATTATAGATGGATTTGGTTCCCCAAAAAATTGGAAGCTTGCTTGTGTTAAATGGTTCGGAGGTCGTAACAACAACACAGGCAGAGATAACGATTTTGGATTTTTAGAAACAAATATAAATAAAGATATTTTTGTGCATAAGAATGCAGTCATCAATAAGCCATTATTGGTGGAAGGTGAAATAGTACTCTATGAAATAGGTAAGGACAATAGAGGTAAAGTAAATGCATCTAATGCATATGCGCTTTCAAAAAATGATAATAACCTAACAGAAATACTCTATCAGTATTTGGTTTTTTCTGATGAGTTTGTTGAGTTACGTGATTATTCAATCAAGAAGGCTTTAGCTGATTTGTTTGATTGCAATGATGCTTGTCGTATCGTGGATAAATTTTCAGAAAACTCTGAGCGTATCGCAGAGTTCATTTCCATAATAATGGCGTGTAGCAATAAAAATAGTTTGCTAACTGTGTATATCGAAAAAATTGGCCTTATTAAGGCAATATCCAGTGGCATTCGACTCTCAATAATACCAAGCGATTTGATTGCTCATCATGTCAATAAATTTGGGTTCCCGGAGTCCATATCACAAGGTATACCGATATCGAGCATGCCAGATAGGTTGGTTCTTGATTATATTTCTACAGTAGGGATTATAGAGGCCATTTCTCACGGTGTCCCTGTTGCTAGGATACCAAGGGAATTGATAATGGAGCATGTAAATAATGTTGGAGTTATTGCTGCTGTTTCAAATGGTATTCCGACATCAAAAATTCCGGATGACTTAATTTCGGAACATGTAAAGTCAGTAGGGTTAGTTAATGCTTTGGCGCAAGAAATTCCTCTTAATAGAATATCAATAGATATCATTTTGGACTTCGTAAAATGTGTAGGCGTTATTAGCGCCAACGCTAATGGCATACCATTGTCAATGGTGCCAGATGATTTGATAGTAGAATGTTTTATAAAGGATGGTGTTATATCTGATATTGCACATGGTATTCCGTTATCTTATCTACCAAGAGATTTAATTGCGAAACATGCAAGAGATGTTGGTATTGATGAAGTCAAATTGCACGGCATTCCACTAACGGAAATACCAAAGCAAGTAATATCAGATTTTGTTAAATCTGTAGGGCTTGAAATAGCGATTTCTCATGGTGTTCAGCCTGCTGAAATGTCAAGTCAATTAATAGATGACATCACAAGGAAAAAAGGCATTGCTTATGTTGTCTCAAATGGAGTTTCTCCATTATTGATTAGCAAGGAGTTAATTGACAATCAAATTGAAGCCTTTACTACATTCATTGTAGATATGCAGGTCGGCAAGATTAAAGTAAACGCATTACTAAGTGAGATAATAAATCACATTTCATTTAGCGCTGCTCTATATCTCGGATTTAATCAGGTGGTGGGTTCAAAAGAGATATTAGACGTTTGGCGAAATGACATGGAAGGTTTTGTCACTAAACAATTTATCAACGAAAAAATTAATGTTGCCAATTTTGTTATGGGGGCTTACCAAAGAAATATAACTACCTATGATCAATATCGTCAGCACCCACTAATCAAGCCATTTGCTGATGCATTTTACACTAAGGAAAAAATTTTCTTAAAAGATTTCAGTTTTATAGATGATATAATAAAATCGCCTACACTATCTATCGATCCTGAATTCTACGTTTTGGCGAACTTAATACCAATAATTAATCAATGCAATACTCCTGATTCTATAATCACTTCTATCCTGCATGACATATGGGAAGCCTTGCTTACTAATAAATTTCGCATAGATCACCCTTCATTTTTTAATCTTTTCCCACGCTGCCAAACACTAGCAGAACACTTTCCATATATAGATTTATCCTGCGAAGCATTTTATTGGAAAACGCAAACGCCAGAAGAAATCAAAGGTTATCAAAAACGTTATCCTCATAGTCTCTCTCGTATTCCAAATGCGACAAATGTTGAGGCTGATACTAGTATATTTTTATGTCGTGGCAAAAAATGTACAGGTCAGCATGTAATACCAAACCTTAATAAACATTATCTTGAGTTTAGTTTGTATGATTGGTTAAGCCATTATGGAGTTAAATATGAGTTGTTAAATAAACCATCTCAACGAGATCTCCCAATTAAACTTGCAGGATATCTGAATCGTATTCGAGAAATTTTTCATAGGCTGCATTGTCGTTGCTGCGGTATGCTTATGAAGCCTAACCTTAGTTACGCGCTAGTCGAAGTAACCACATTCGATATTAAATCCAATTCATTTATTACCAAGCCCAAAAGTGCAGCATACCGAGCGACAGTTTTTTATTGTGCAAATGAAGGTTGTGTAGAGCATAAAATAAATTATTACATCAATCACTGCATTGGTTTTAAATGCTATGAAATAATAGATAGTCGAGATCTAAAGGAAAAATGTTCAGAAGGTCGGTACATCTGTACGTCGTGCGGCAGTTGCTGTGTTTATCACAAAGAAAAATACGGCAATGTTAATAATGGCGAGTCTGATAGTATCAAATATAAAAAAATATATAATGACTCTCCATTTTATTTTGGGGGAAAGGGTGATGTGGAATAAAAAATTACCACGGTTTCAGGAAGAATACAGCGCCAAGATCCCGGCTCTGACCCTGCTGACACAGCTGGGCTGGTCTTTCCTCTCCCCTGAACAGGCGCTGGCGGCACGGGATAACAAGTTCGATCAGGTGGTGCTGCGCCAACAACTGCGCAGCGTGCTGGTCGAGCGCACCTTTGTGTTTGCGGGCAAAACCTATCCGCTTTCCCCTAAGTCAGTGGACAATCTGGTGAGCGAGCTGTGTAGTCCGGCCCTGAATGAAGGGTTGCAGGCGGCCAACGAGCGGCTCTATAACCACCTGCTCTATGGCATGTCCGTCACCGAGTTTTTTGATGGCAAGAAGGTGAGCCCCACCATCCCCCTCATTGACTGGCACAACCCGCACAACAACCGCTTTACCTTTACCGAGGAGTTTCGGGTCACCCGCGCAGGGGGCATCGAGTCGCGTCGCCCGGATATCGTCTGTTTCGTCAATGGCTTGCCCTTGGTGGTGATCGAGGCCAAGCGCCCGGATGGCAACGCCAAAAAAGGGCCGACCATCAAGGAGGGGATCTCCCAGAGCCTACGCAACCAGCGCCCCGACGAGATCCCGCTGCTGTTTGCCTACAGCCAGTTGTTGCTCTCCATCAATGGCATCGAGGGGCGATATGGCACTTGCGGTACGCCAGAGAAGTTCTGGGCCGCCTGGCGTGAGGAGGACATCGGTGATGGCGAGATGACGGCCATCAAGAATCAGCCGCTCTCATCCGAACAACGCTCTGCCCTGTTTAGCCACCGTTCCGCCGCCGATCTGGGCTGGTATCAGTCTCTGGTTGCGGCGGGCGAGCTGGCGGTCAGCGATCAGGATCGGCTGCTCATCAGCCTGCTCTCGCCGGAGCGGCTGCTGGAGATGACCCGGCTGTTCACCCTGTTTGACAAGAAGGCGGGCAAGATAGTCGCCCGCTACCAGCAGGTGTTTGGCATCAAGCGGTTGATCGAGCGTATCAACCAGAAACGCCCAGATGGCGGGAGAGAAGGTGGGGTGATCTGGCACACCACTGGTTCGGGCAAGTCGTTCACCATGGTGTTCCTCAGCAA
>NZ_JAPDCD010000016.1:0-94698 GCF_027705695.1 Aeromonas sp. QDB62
TTGGTGGACTGGGATCCGTCCGCCTTCGATACCCGCATGTAGCCGATCAGCACCTTTTCACCCGTCACGTATACGTTCGATTATGTGACATTGTGTGCCGGAAAGCTCAGGCCGTCAAAATTCGTTACTTAACCCGTCATTCTGTCTAAGACACGCAAAGGGTCCGTCAGGCTCATAATGTGACAGAAATTCCGCGGGGATACCTTCCTTCGCGAAGGTGGCGCGCAACTGTTCCAGGGAAGCGGGGTCGCGCCTACCATAGGAAGCCAACGCGAACAGTGAGCGTGCCGTCTCGGGGTTGTGCCGCGCTTCAATGATGGCCTCGTCGATGGCCTGGACTGCACGCTGCCAGTGATTGATGGGTTCGGGCTTCGGCGTTTTCGTCGGCAGGCCACTGGTGAAACCTGTTTGGGGTTCTGACCAGAACAGCTTTGCCTGCTCGCCTGGCGGGCTGATGTCCCTCACCTCAATCAAGCTGATTGCCGTTGCCGCCGCCTCCAGCATCTGTAACCGTATTACCGGGTTCAAGGTTTCATACGGTCGCCACAAACTTTGCCCAGCACGCAGCGGATGCCCGCAGCCTTCCCAGACTTGGCGGAGATACCCCGCGCAGGTTCCGCACGCGGAAAGCGGGGTGTTCAGCTCATCGAGCAGCGTGCGAAGAAGTCGAAACCACAATCCGGCGTGGATGCGTCGGCGCGGCAGCTCCACGTGACCGGTCGTCAGTGCCTGCCAGGTACGCTGATCCATCGCCGCAATCGCGTCGCTGGCGGTGCGCGGTTCGGCGTCGGCGTTCTCCCAGCCGAGAAACCGCCCAGGCACTCCCCAATAGGATTCCAGCCAGCAGCCATGCAGCGGGCAGCTCAGCATCAGGGGCAGCTTCCAAGCGAGCAGTACGGCTTGGTTCTCTGGATCGTTTAGGCAGAGCGGACAGGCGCGGTGTATCGGCTGGCCGGGCAGCCAGGCACGCCAGCTCGTGATGGATCGTGTCTTTCGGCGGAGTCTTGGCAGCAGCACCGAGAGCTGAAATGCATAGGTTTCCAAGGCGTCTGGAATCTTGTCATCAAGGCTGTCCAGTAGCCAAGGCACCCATCCGGCGAAACTCATACAGCGCAGCCGGTCCAGCTCGATGCCGCTCCGCTGGGAGAGCATCGTCAGCAGCGACAGTGGTGGCGCAGTGTCCAAGTCATCGACCTGACCGTAGCCAAGATCGTGCTCCAGCAGCTCGGACAGTTCCATGTGATAGCAAAGGGCCACGCGGTTGAGCCACGAAGACAGGGCTTCGCCTTCCCTGGGAGCCGGATGCAATGGCCAGCGCAGCGCTGGCTTCACATCAGTTCCCGCTCGAATTGCCGACGCCGCTCGCTGGGTCCGGTGTAATCGGCCATGCCGAGCGTGCGGTGGTTGATCGCTTCCTCTCCGCTCTCCACGGCGGCGACGGCCGCTGCCATCAACAGGTGTGCCAACTCGCCAATGGTGCCCTCGCTACGCGTGAGCAGGTAGCGGGCCATATCCAGCGTGGCAATCGACGAAGGTCGCCGTAGCGGGAGCGAAGCCGCGAAGCTGGCCAGCAGTGAGCAGCAATCGTCGTTGGCCTCCCATACCGGCAGCAGCATCGGCTCGAACCGGTTCTCCAACTGATCGTCCGAACGGATGACCAGATAGGCGTCGCGTGTGCCGACCCCGGCCAGCGGAATGCGCAGCTCGTTGCCGAGAAAGCGCAGCAGGTTGAGAAATTCCCGGCGGTTGACGCTATTGCCGGCCAGGACGTTGTGCAGTTCGTCGATCACCAGCATACGCACACCGACCTTGCGCAGCAGTGCCAGAGCCAGTTGCTCCATTTCCGGCAACCGTGGGCGTGGGCGCAGCGGCGCGCCCATCGCGGCGAGCAGCGCGACGTAGAAGCGGATCACGGACGGCTCGGACGGCATCTGCACGACCAACACTGGGATGTACTCCTGGTCGGCGTCGGAGCTGGCCGGGTGGGTGCGGCGGAACTTCTCGACGATCATCGACTTGCCATTGTTGGTCGGGCCGACCAGCAGCAGGTTGGGCATGCGTTGCTTGTTTGGCCACGCATAAAGGGCTTCCAGCCGGTTCAGCGCCTCGACCGCGCGCGGATAGCCGATCCAGCGGTCGGCGCGAAGGCGCTGGATGCGCTCGTCCGCCGGCAGCCGAGCCAGCCCCTGCGCCGCCGGCAGCAGGTGGGACAGGTCGATGATGGGATATTGGTCCACGGCTACCACTCCTCAATCTGGTCGAACGGTTTGGCGGGCGGCAAGTTGTCTGCCTGCGGGTCGGCAATATCCGTATCCGGCGGAACGGGCTTGTCCGGCCGAGCTGATGTCTTGAGATGCTGGCGGCGATCCGCGTCACGCCGCGCCTTGCGTGTGGCCTTCTGCGCGCTGGTCACAATCTCACGCATCTGGCCGATCATGCGGAACAGCGCCGACTCATCCACCTGTTCGCGCCCTTGCTGCCGCAGTTTCGCCAGCGCCTGCCGTTGTTCCCACAAGGTGACAGCCGGATGTGACAAGGTACGGTAGGGAATTTCCAGGTAGTGCTGCCCCTCCGGTTCCAGCACCCAGATGCGGCTGATGTCGCGCTGGTCGCGCCGGATCAGGAAGGCGGGTAAACGGTCGCGCCGAGCGATCCACGGTTTGAGCGCGTCAGCGTAGTAGTGGATGTGGTCGATGACGAAGCCAGTGCGGGTCAGGGTGCGGCGGAGGATGGGCAGAAAATCGACCAGAAAAGCTGTGGCGCGAGTGACGACGGCCGGTACGCCGGCACGCGCCACGGCCTCGGCCCAGCGCGCGGCCGGCGGTTGGAGCAGGCCGTTGTGCACCGAACCGTGGTAGGTGCCGACCGCCAATGTGAGCCAGCGCTCTAGCTCGCGCAGCGTCAGGGCGGCCTTGTTTTCGGAATCGTAGTCGCCGCGCTGGTCAGGGTTGGAGAAGGTCGTTCCCGGCAGTTCGTCGTGAATCATCTGCATCGCCGTGCCGATGATCCGTTCCACGATGCCCCCATAGTGGGGCTGTCCCAGCGGGCGATAGTCCAGCCGGATGCCATGCTGCTCGCAGCCACGGCGCAGCGCTTCGCTCTTGAACTCGGCCGCGTTGTCCAAGTAAAGCAGTATGGGCTTGCCGCTCATCGGCCAGTCCATTTCCACGTTCAGCCCTTCCAGCCAGGGACGCTTGTCGCAGGCGATATGCGCCAGGCACAGACCGACCGAGACGGCAGACGGCGCTTCCAGCGTGACGACCATACCGAGCACGCAGCGGGTGAACACGTCGATGGCTAGGGTCAGGTACGGGCGGCCAATCGGTTGCCGGTCGCGCTCATCGACTACGATCAGGTCGATGACCGTATGGTCTATCTGCACCTGCTCCAGCGGCGCGGTCACGGCAGGAGGCTCGCCGCCAACACCTTGTAGGTCACGAGCGGCATCCTGGCCTTCCCGTCGGCGAATGACCTTGCGCGGGTCAAGGCTAGCGATCCGTAAGGCCACGGTATTGCGCGCCGGCACTCGCAGTTTTTGAGCCTTGCACACCTGAGTGACTTCGCGGTGAAAGGCCGCTAGGCTGCGCTTCTGCTTGGTCAGGAACCGCTTTTGCAGTAGCTCGTGGATGACGCGCTCGACCGGTTCCGGCAAGCGCCCCTTGCCTTTACCTCCACCGGACTGGCCGGGCACCAGATCCGTCACGAGGCCGCTGCCTTGCCGGGCACGCCGGATCAGAACGTACACCTGCCGCCGAGACAAGCCCAGCGCCTGAGCCGCCATATCGGCCGCTTCGTGCCCGACCGTCTCCGACTGCGCCAACGGGCCGATGATCTCCGCACGACGGCGCGCACGCTCCCAAGCCTCATCAGGCAGAGTGGCCACGCCTTGTTCTGGAATCCGTGGGGTGTCCGTCGCCATGCTCACCTCGCTTTGGTGCACACGAGTATTGAGCATAGTCGAGATTGGTGCAGATCACTTCTGATATTGAACTGTCAGGAGCTGGCTGCACAACAGCCATTATGCCCAATCAACTGGTGCAGTCGTCTTCTGAAAATGACAAAGGTGCCTATTTCGTGAGTGTCACTAGGGCTTGCCCTATTGACCGGGAGGAGACCATGGCACTGGTAGGTTATGCACGCGTGAGCACGGTAGGCCAGAGCCTGGATACCCAGCTTCAAGCGCTGGCCGAGTGCAGCAAGATTTTCCAAGAGAAGGTGAGCGGCGCCAGCGATGACCGGCCCCAACTCGCCCTGCTGTTGGATTGTGTGAATGAGGGGGATGTGGTGATGGTGACCAAGCTGGATCGCCTGGCACGCAACACTCGCCACCTGTTGGAAATTTCGGAGTACCTGCAACAGCGACAAGTGGCCCTGCGCATCTTGAACCTAGGCGTCGACACCTCAACCCCGACCGGCAAGTTGATGCTGACCATGATCGGCGCCATCGCCACCTTCGAGCGGGAGCTGATGCTGGAACGCCAAGCCGAGGGGATTGAGCTCGCCAAACGGCGTGGGGCCTACAAGGGCCGCAAGCCCACCGCGATGGCAAAGGGGCGCGAGGTGCTGGCGCTAGCCAAGCGAGGGTTACCCAGGGCCGAGATCGCGAGGCAGACGGGGATCAGCATTTCCAGCGTGCAACGCATCCTCAGGACAACAGAAAAATAATGCCGGGGTATCTCCTGGCGCATCGGATTCGTATTCAACACAAGGAAGAAAAATAATGAAAAAACATCATCATCTCTCGTTAATTGCCGCGTTGGTCCTCAGTGCTTGCGGCGGTGGCAGCGACAACAGCAGTAGTGATAATGGCGGCAATGGCGCTCCTGCCGATATCACCCTAACCGGTCGCGCCCTCTCCGGCGACTATCTGGCTGGGCAAGCCGCCTGCCTGGACCTCAACGCCAACCAGCAATGTGACAACGGCGAACCGCAGACCACCACCGACAGTCAGGGGCGTTTCAGCTTCACCCTGCCAGAAACGCAGCAAGCCGACGCCCGTCAGGCATGGGCTATTCTTGCTGCTCCTGCCACCTCGCTGAAGGCTGCTGCTCGGGCCGCCGCTACCCCAACCCTGTTCGGTTACGTTGACGGTGCCGAGTTTGTGGTCAGCCCCTATACCCACGATTTGGTCACCCGAACCGACCCTGAGCAGCGCAAGACCCACTATCAATCCAGCATCGCCACCAAGGAGAAACAACTGATTGCCAGCGAGCTGGGACTGACGACTCAAGAGGCCAGCGAACAGAAGCTGTTTGGCGACTATCTGGCGGCGGGTGACGAACACAGTGCGGCCCTGGCTGAAGAGGCAGCCACCAAAGAGCAGCAACTCGTTGAGGCAAGCACCCTGCAAGCCAAGCTGGCGGCGGCCCTTGCCACCAGCAACCCGCAAGGATGGCAATCGGTCACGGTTAGCATTCGCAACCTGCGCGAGTACAACCGCAATCAGGACATCTGGCAGCTAATCCGCCTGCAAGAGGTTGTCTACACCAAACGGGTTGAGGCCATCGAGACGACCCGCACCGAGAGCACCCGCTGGCTGCTCGATGAGCAGGGAGGCTACGATGCCCAGCAGCCACTGCGCCGCTTTATCGACGAGGAGCACAAGAACTGGGACAGCAAGCAATATAGCCTGCACTCCGCTTGGGACTGGACCTACGACGAGAGCGGCAATGCCACCGTCAAAGGCGAGAGTATCCGCAGCGGCACCTTCAGTCAGGATGCGAATGGTCTCTACAGCTACCACACCACGGAGTTCACCAACGAGGGCACGCCCGTTCCCCATGACACGGCCCCGTTGCCTGAGGATAGTTATTGCGAAGGCTTCGACATCCAGGCCGAGTTCGCCCGCTGGCAAGCCAATCCAAGCCTGACGGCGCTCGACCAGTGTGTAGGCAATGTCCTGCAAAGCGATGACCAGGAGAACCTCGACAGCCAGGGCGCATGGACACAGCACCGCGCCCTGACCTTCTGGCTCAGAGGGGAAGACCCCATCAATCCCAATGGCCCCCCCAGCAGCTACGAAACCCGCACCAGCGTTGTCACTGTGCAAGGGGATACGCAGTTTGTGAACCAACTGGATAACCAGGCTCTGACCATCAACGCCCCAGCGTTGGGTCAGTCTCCCTTCAACCTCACCCGCGATGACAAGCTGAGCCATACCGGTGACAGCGCCATCAAATTGGCCCAGCCGATTTGTGGCGGGTGCGCGGCGACCGAACTCGACAGCAGCATCCCCGGCTTTGGCAAGGTCGAGCTGCAAAACTACAACCCGACCCGCTGGCGCTCGCTGGCCGGGGCCTATCTGGAGCAGGATCACCAGAAGCAGGCGAATGGCTTCACCCTCGCTAATCGCTTCTACCAGTTGGATGTACAGCAGCCTGATGGGCTGACCAAGCCATTGTTCTTGAAATACGCGGGCAATAGCACGCCGTTTATGACTCAGGACTGGCAGTTTGATAGTGCCAGCCAGACCCTGACTGCCACCCATCACTACACCCCCGTTGCCGACCTTGCCGATGTCTGGCCACTGCCACACCAGGTCATGCAAGGTGACGCGTTGGAACTGAAGGCAACCGTCAAGCTCGTGCAATCCAACGGCTTGCCCAGCGCCACGCAGACCACGGCGGTTGATGGCGGTAATGCCATCAGCACGCCCACTTTCGCAGAAGGGCTCTTCAGCTCGCCGCTGCGCTGGAGCGTGCAGAGCAGCGATACCAGCCCAGATGGCCAAGAGTTCGCCGAACTGCTGTTTGGCACCGCGCCGCTGAGCTTCAAGGCCAGCCGTGAGGCGGGTATCAGCCAGGGTATCTGTGGCGGCGACCCCGCCACCGTGCGTCAGGAATTGCTGTTCGCACCGGTTGGCGGGGACATGGTAGTGAGCGTGGTCTGCGATGGTGTCGATGTGGCGCAGCAATATCTGCTGCGCGTGACCACACCGTTCAACGGCACAACCTTCCAGGCAGAGCTGCAATTCTTTGCCGATGGCGCCAACATCTACCGGGAGGCCCCATTCGAGCGTACCCAGCTCACCTTCACCAAACAGTAAGCCTCACTCGTTCGACAACATAAATCCCACAGGGCGTCACCACATGGTGACGCCCTTTTTCATTTTCAGTTCATAAGGAACCGCTATGACCATGCCCCCTCTCAACCTCGGCGACCACCTCGCCGTCCAGCGCCTCGGCTACAGCCACCACGGTCTCTATGTCGGCGACAGGCAGGTGATCCACTACCAGGGACCGTTTGCCAACGATGACCGGACAGGCCAAATCGTTCTGTGCTCGCTCGATGATTTTCACAGCGAGCAGCCGCTACAGGTGCTCTCTCACCCAAGCCGTCCGTTCAGTCCGGAAGAGTGCGTGGCACGGGCGTTCTCCCGCTTGGGCGAGCAGGACTATCACCTGCTCTTTAACAACTGCGAGCACTTTGTGCAGTGGTGCATTGAGGACCGGCACAGCTCACCCCAGGTGAACCAGGCCACCACCGCCCTCGCGGCCACCGGCAGCCAGTTGCTTAAATCCAGCCAAGGCAGTCAGGCCATCACCAGCGCCTTGATGGGGGCCTCCGCCAGCTTGGCCAGCGTTCCGGCGACCAGCAGCACCATCTTGTCTGTCACCGCCATCAGCGCCCCGGCATGGGCACCGCTGGCCGTGGGCGTTGCGGTCGCCTATGGCACACACCGGTTATTTAAATGGCTCACCGATGACTAACCCCTTCATTCATCGCTCAACCACTTCATCACCACGCAAGGAAAAATCCCATGACCATCATCTTCAACCAGGACGGTATCAGCCTGCCCGTGAGTCAGGCGCTGCTGATCCTGCTCAACCAAGAAGCAGAGCGTACCAACCTCGACCTGGTGCGTTGCACCCAGCTCACCTTCCACTTCCGCAACCCCGGTTACAGCGCCGAGCAAGGCGGCGTTCATCCGGTCGAGATCCGCTTGGTACGTGGTCTCGACGATTGGCTGTTCGATTACGTCACTGATTTCAGCTATCAGGGGCTGGGGCAAGATGCGGAGCTTTGTAAAGAGCTTGATTTCAACTTCCTCGACGGCGAGCACGTTATGCAGGGCTGGGGGCCGCTCCGGCTGGCAGAGGCGCGAGAGCTGTTCGCGCTGTGGCAGCGCAACTTCATCGCCTACTGCGGACTGGAGTGCTTCAGCGTCACCGTCAGCGGGAACTAGGAAGTATCGGTAATCCGCTGACCCACTCACCGCAATCCCCCCTTTATCGCAAAAAAGCACACCCCACCGGCCCCCATCGGCCAGTGGGGCGAACGCTTTGGAGGATCAATCATGTTGCATCAGAAACTCACCGCCGGGGAGCAACCCGGCACCTATCGGGTGACCGACTTAGTCACCGACGACGACTTGCTCACCATCGCCCAGGCGTTGGCCCGCCAGAAGCTCGCCAAAGGCGTAGCCCTCACCGACAAGCATCTGGCCCACCAAGCGCTACAAGGGCTGCTGCAAACGCGGGATCGCGAAGTGTTCGCCGCACTGTTCCTCGATAACCAGCACCGGATCTTGGCCTACGAGGAGCTGTTTCTCGGCACCCTCTCCGCTGCGACTGTCTACCCCCGCGACGTGGTCAAGCGGGCGCTGCACCACAATGCCGCCGCGCTGATGCTGGTCCACAACCATCCCTCAGGTTACCCAGAACCCAGCCGTGCAGATATCGAGACCACTCAGCGACTGCAAAGCGCCCTAGCGCTGGTCGATATCCGCACGCTGGATCATCTGGTGGTGGGGGCGGAGGGCGTGGTGTCGCTGGCAGAGCGTGGGCATTTGTAACGGTTACGCCAGTCAAGAGGTCCGCTTGGGACACGGGTGATAAACCAGGGTCCAGCGGTGACCTGTATGACGACCGAACATCAATTGGAGTAAAGAACATGAGCACGATAGGCAGTTGGGGATTACATACCCAGGTTCAACCCCGTTTTGGCGCACGGGCCATTGTCGAACGAAGCGGAGTCTCCCTACTCTGGGATCGCAGCGGCGTCTATGGCAATGCTGACGACCAGTGGCTCACCGACATCGACACCGTTTTACCGGGGTTTATTGAGCGCCTTGGCAGCCTCTTTCGGCAAGGGGAATTGCTGAGCGACCAGGACAAATTGGTGACATTGAGGCAAGGGGAATGGGTCTGCCTGGCCAATCCAAGGGCCAGCTATGGTTACCTCTATCTGGATGTCTACCGGCAAGCAGACGACAGTGCTCGAGCCACAGAGGCGTAAAGCCGACACAGAGGGTGCCCTTGCACTGAAACTGACTAGCTGAAATTCAACCATTTAGCGGTAGCAACTACATGAGAAGAGCCAGACCGATTGAACTCGGTCTGGCTCTTCTTTTTTTCACCTGCGCGATGCGCGGCTCAGTAAATGGGGGGATCTAGCCCAATTACTTCACCACCGCCATCAACTTGCCGAAACTATCGACCACGTCGTACTTCACATTTTCCGGAGCGAAGCGGCGGTTCATCTCGTCGAAGAACTTGCGGGCGCATTTGATCTTGGTTTTCTCGATCTCCCGTAGATCCATTGACGATATAGATCCCTTGGTTTCGGCCACGAAGTAGATGTGCTTGACCGACCCTTCCTTGAACGAGATAGCCCAGTCGGGGTTATAGTCGCCGACTGGCGTCGGGATCAAGAAGCCACGGGGCAGCTTGGCGTAGACCACCACTTCATTACTCGCATCCAGTTCTTTGACGAACTCCCGTTCGATGTTGGAATCCGTCACCACATAGTCGTAGATATGCCGCTTGAGCTTCTCTCCGGCCTTGCTGAAATCCTGCTTGCTCTGGCCGGTCGTGAAGATATCCAGCTCGAACTTGTCTTCCGTCGGGTCATAGGCCAAGTGCTCGATGATCACCGTGGCTTTCTGCTCGTTGATGAGGCGAATGGCCTCAGCGATAAAGCTCTCCGGGTTGGTCCTAAACTGAGCAAACACATCGGCATCGAGTCCCTTGAGCATCTGTGCGACAGTGCGACGGGTGAGCTGCGTCCCCTCTGCCAGCTTGCCGATCAGGTCGTATTTCACCGCAGAATGGATAGAGGTGTGGTTGGCCTGGGTTTCTGTACTCTTCAACTTAAAAGCGGTGCCTTCCTGAAGACCATCGTAGGTAACCGAACCAATCTGCTCACCCTGCTGGATGGTGTATTGCAACGGCGTGACCTTCAATCCGTTTGAGCCCTTGCTGTTAAGCACCGCAATCGTCTTCTGCACCAACTCGTCCGAATCGAACTCGACGGTGTAGGCTGCCTTGCGGTTGATGCGATCCCAGAGAGCCTTGAATTCCTGCTTCTCAAAGTTGGCGTTGAGTGGATTCTGCTTCGGGCGGCGGTCATCCCCAATATCGGGCAACTGGCTCTCGCTAAAGACACCGTCCACCAGCTTGAATACCTGTTCACCGAGCGGGGCCAGCTCCTCTGGCAAATCGGCCAAGGCGTGATTTTTTTTGGCTTGGTGGTACTTCTCGGTCACGTTGCGCTTCTTGTCCACATAGCCGTTTTGGATCAGATAGAACTCGATATCGCTCGCCTGGTCTTCCGTCACGACAACCGACCCCGTTGGTGTAGTGACCATTTTTCCAGTGAAGAATGCCTTATCCGCAATGCGTGGTCGTGCCGACAGAGATTCACTGATATCTCGTTGCAACGCTGCCACGAAGTCTTTGTAACTCTCACTGGCCACCACCGTCAGCACGTTGATGTCGTGAACGGTGGCCGGATGATCCATCCGGTCCCCATTCTGATTGACCGCCAGGCGCAAGCCACGGCCCACTTCCTGACGGCGCGAAATCGTATTGTCGCTGTGCTTGAGGGCGCAGATCACAAACACGTTGGGGTTGTCCCAACCCTCGCGCAGGGCCGAGTGCGAGAAGATAAACCGCACCGGCTCAGCCAGCGACAACAGCCGCTCCTTGTCTTTGAGGATCAAATCGTAGGCGTCCACATCATCGGACTGGCCCGCATTCTCGCCGCGAGCCGCCACCTTGGAATCAACGTCACGTTTGGTCTTCTTGTCGATAGAGAAATAGCCGTTATGGGTTTTCTCAGCCGGAATGCCTTTCAGATACTGGGTGTAGGGCGTCTCATAGCGCAGCAGATCCTTCAGATAGAGCGCGTACTCTTCTTCAAAGATCCGGGCGTACTCGCCTTTCTCATCGCTGGCACTGTAATCACGATACTTGGCCACCTCGTCGATGAAAAAGAGCGTCAGGACTTTCACCCCTTGGCTAAACAGCACCATCTCCTTGTCGAAGTGGGCCTTGATGGCTTCGCGGATCTGGATCTGGCGCAGCGTTCTTTCATCCACATCACCCATGGCATCGCCCACCACCAGCTCAACACCATTGGTAAAGCTCAAGGTATCGCTGTTGGCATTGATGTCAGAGACCACGAATCCATCGCGATACTGCTCAAGCTCATTGGACAGATCGAACAGGTTGTCGCCCTTGCCGAGCTTGCGGGTGACCCGCTTGATATTACCGCCAGCCAGCTTTTGCTCGAACTCCACCACCGCCACCGGCGGCTTTTTGTTTGAAATCTCAATGGCCTGCAAATAGAGGTAAGCATGGGTGCCCGCCAGCCCCTTCACCGAGATACCGCGCACCGCTATCTTCTTCACCAGTTTCTGGTTGTAGGCATCGAGCGCATCGAGCCGGTGGATCTTGTTGTGCGTGGTCTTGTGTGTGGCGGAGTAACGCAGCACCATCAAGGGGTTGAAATTCACCAGCGAATCCAGCGTCTTGCCGCCTTCCATCTTCTGCGGCTCATCCAGGATCAAGATGGGGCGGTTGGCGCTGATCACATCGATCGGTCGGCGCGACTGGAAATCATCGAGCACTTCGTAAATGCGGCGGTTATCCTTGCCGGTCGCATTGAACGCCTGTACGTTGATCACCATCACATTGATACCGGCGTCCGATGAAAAGCTCTCCAGAT
Source organism: Aeromonas sp. QDB62 (assembly GCF_027705695.1). Lineage (NCBI taxonomy): Bacteria > Pseudomonadati > Pseudomonadota > Gammaproteobacteria > Aeromonadales > Aeromonadaceae > Aeromonas > Aeromonas sp. QDB62. The sequence continues at coordinate 11,950 of NZ_JAPDCD010000016.1, forward strand.
GATGCGGCTCTTTGGAGTTGTAGATAAAGAAGCGGGCCTTCTTGTGATAGGTCTCCAGGAAGTGATCTGCCGTTATCTCCAGCGACTTGGCCACCCCTTCGCGAATGGCGATGCTGGGCACCACGATGATGAACTTGCTCCAGCCGTATTGCTTGTTGAGCTCAAACATCGTCTTGATGTAGCAGTAGGTCTTGCCCGTCCCGGTTTCCATCTCGATGTCGAGGTTCAGCTTGGCTACCTTGGTCTTGACCAAGGCATCTGACAGCGGCAAGTTCTGTGCCCGCTGCACCTGATGGATATTGTCCAACAGAGCGGTATCGCTAAGCGTGAGATCGGCGTTTTTGAAGCCACCGCCCACCGCAAAGAGATCTTCTGTTCCTTTCTTGGCTTTACCAGGATCGATACGGTAACTCATGGCGGCAGCGGAGGCCGGGAGTTGTCCCTTAAAGATATCGACGACCGCCTGCACCGCATGGGCCTGATAGGGCTGGTGTTTAAATTTGAGTTTCATGCTTATCCTACCAATGCTTCAAGCTCACCGAGCCAGCCGTCAAACAGCGGGCACTGCGCCCGCATCTGGGGAATACCGATCCGCTCGGCAATGGCGATCCCTTTCGTGGTTTTGGCAAACGCCCCCTTTGGGGACCAACCATCCAGCCGTTTGGAGGGGGCGGTGGTCGGGCCGTTATTGATTGCCTCTGGTTCACCACACTCGGCGAGCACACGCCGGACCTGCTCCTCGGCAATGCCCAACTCGTCAGCCAGAATGGCGCTGTCACTAAACAGCAGCGCCTCAAACTCGTGCATCGCCATATAGGGGATAAAACGCTGTTCGGCTTGCTGGGCCGCAAACTTACCGATCACCTCGGCCTTGGTCGCTTGGTTCAAATGCGCGGCGATGATGGCTGGGGACTGCCGCTTGGGTACGTTCTCAAGACCGGGCCACTCCTTGATACCGTAGTAATCCACCAGCGTGGTGACGTAGGTATCGGGCCGCTGCTTCAGAAAGCCCTCAATGTCATTGATGGCACGGCTAAAACGTACATCGCCCCCTTTCTGGCCCGGTTTGCTTACCTGGGTCGCCTGAATATAAATCTGCTTATCGGCCAGATAAGGCGCTAGCAGCTTCTCAACGAAGATCTGCTCGCTGCGCCCCTCCACCACCGCATAGACCTCAATGTAATCACTCATAGCGCGGGCCTCCGGCGATCACATTCTTGGTCCAAAGCTCACCCACCGAGTAGTTTTCCAGCCAGTGGGCATAGTCCTGCTCGCTCAGGCGCTCGAAGGTCGAAGCGCCCCCTTTACGATTGGCGACCACGATATCCTCAATGGCAAATTGATCGAGCAGAGCCGGAGATTGGGTCGCCACGATCACCTGGGTACGCTGGGCAGCCTGTTGGATCAGCTCCGCCAGAATGACGATGGCTGCTGGGTGCAGCCCAAGCTCAGGCTCGTCGATGATGATGGTGGAGGGAGGATTGGGTTGCAGCAGGGCCGTCGCCAGACAGATAAAGCGAATAGAGCCATCGGAGAGATGGTAAGGCTGCATGGGGTAGTCAGACCCTTGTTGCAGCCAGCTCAGATTAACCTCTTCCCGTGCGCCGCTAGTGCGTGGCTCAAGAATAAAGTCATCAAAGAAAGGGGTGACGAGGCGCACCGCCTCGACGATCGCCCGATAGTCATCCCCATGCTGATCGCGCAATTTAAGCAAAAAGGCGCCGATATTGGCGGCGTCCATGCGCAGCACCTTGTTGTCCTGCACGATTTCGTAATTGCGCATCCCCGCGCTCTGGCTAGTGTCATGGAAGTGATAAACCTGCCAGGAGGAGATCGCGTTATACACGGGACGCGAGAAAGGCGCATCCGCCTTATTTTCCAGCACTTCGGCAACCATTTTTGACTTGCCGTCGTTACTGTCCCCCAGCATCCACCAGCCGGAAGAACTCCCGGCGTAGTAACGAGCCTCGGATTCAAGCGCACAGTCATCACCGGGGGTTGGCACCAGGGTAAAGCGGTAGCCACGAGTACCAAAATGGGTCTCAAAAAACATCGACGATGTGACTTTGCGGCCATTAAACAACAGGTCACCCGCCCCGCCGCTATCGCGGACAAAACGGTTGAGGTTGCCATCCATCAGGGCACGCAGCATCCGAAAGAAGGCGATCAGGTTGCTCTTGCCTGCGCCGTTGGCCCCGACAATCACGTTAAGGCGTTTGAGCTCAAGCTGCTCCAGTGCCTCAATGGATTTAAATCCCCGAATGGTCAGACGATCCAATGCTGTGCCCGTCGTCGGATTAGTTGGCATGTCGCCCTCCTTAAATACACTTCACGTCGGTGGCGGGCGACAGCAGCTTGAAGATCTGCTCCACGTTGATCTTGACCGCACTGCTGTTAAAGCCCGCATCACGGAACACCACCCGCAGCGGCTGACGCTGGGCCAACGCCTTCACAAACGTCTCATCGATACCGCCGTTAGCGTCGAAGCAAGCCGCTAGCGCCATCTGGGTGTCATTGCCATCGACCAAGAACACCTCTTTGCCCTGCACCACTTCCTTGATGATCGGTAGCGCCAGATCAACGCCCCAATCCAGCATCACCTGGAACAACAGATCTTCCGTCGTGCGATCCGGCTTGATGTTCTCCACAAACAGATCGAGGTTGGCTTTATCCAGCGCATCGGGCGTGTAATAGACATCGGCCATATTGGAGGAGTCGATCTTGAGGACACGGAATCCCAAATCACGCTTATCACCATTTTCTTGCGCACGAAGCTCTTCTGCGACATTTCGAATCCGTTTAAGCCCCATTTCGAAAATGGAGGCCATACCCTTTTCGGGCGTGGGCAGGGGCTCGGCAATTTGCACCCCGATAAAGCGGCGGTTACCGCCATCTTCGGCGTTCTGCTTAAGCACTGCGTGCGCGGTGGATGCACTACCGCTGAAAAAGTCGAGCACGATGTCACCGTCATTGGGCTGCCCTGCTAGTTGCAGCACCCGTTGCAGCAACTCAACAGGTTTTACCGAATTCAGCACGTTTTCGGTGTGCTCAAATTGCACGTATTTAAGGAGCGCCTTCTTGGCATCCTGTGTGTGGCCAACTTCTTTGTATGACCAGAAGGTTTGTGGGGTTCGACCTTGTTTAACTTCAGTCAAGAAACGCTTGAGACGAGGCATATTGTTGCCGTCAGCCCCCCACCAGATACGGGCTTCCTGATCAAGCCGCTCAAAGTTTTCTTTGCTAACGCGCCAATACATTCCTTTACCAGGCCCTTCGATAACACGGCCTGATGGGCAGACAACAGAATAGGTTCCATCGCCATAATAATTACGCGCTTGCAGATCTCCCGAAGTCCAAGAGCCGCGTGGATCGTTATCCGGGTTCTTGTACCGAGCAATCATCTCATCCGTCTGTGGCAAAAGATTTGGAGCCCAATTTTCAGCTGATTTTGCGTATACAAGTACATAGTCATGGTCTTCTGAAAACCAACGAGCACTATTTTTGGGTGAGAAGACCTTCTGCCAAATTACTTGCGCAATAAAGTTATCTTCACCAAAGACTTCACTGCACACCTTGCGCAGGTTATCGACTTCGTTATCGTCGATGGAAAGGAAGATAACGCCGTCATCTTTGAGTAGGTTACGTGCCAGCCGAAGCCGGGCATAGATCATGCTCAGCCAGTCAGAGTGAAACCGGCCGTTGGCTTCCGTGTTCGCAACCAGTCGTGCGCCCTGTTCATTGACCTGATTGGATTGCATCAAGTAACTGCCCACGTCGTCGCTGTAATCATCGTCGTAGATAAAATCGCGCCCCGTGTTGTAGGGCGGGTCGATATAGATCAGCTTAACCTTGCCAAGATACGTCTCCTGCAACAGCTTGAGCGCATCGAGGTTATCTCCCTCGATAAACAGGTTCTGGGTGGTATCAAAATCGACGCTCTCGTTGCGGCAGGGGCGCAGTGTCTTGGCAATGGGCGCGTTGGCTGCGAGCAAGGCTTCGCGCTTGCCCGGCCAGTTAAGGTGATAACGCTCCTGCGGGCCTTCAATAATCGACTCGGAAAGCTCTTGTCGCAGCTGATCAAAATCCACAGTCAGCTTTACGCTGCCATCTTTACCCTTAGCTTCAGTGACGCACCCCGGGAACAGATCGCGAATGCGGGTGATATTGTCCTGCGAGAGATTGGGCGAGTGCATTTTCATTTTTTCCAAGTTCTTTTCCTCTTGACGCCGCCCTTGTTAGAAAAATGCTCGGCGGTTCACTTGTTCAATTTCGTTTGTGTATATTCAGTCGTCTTGTTGCCAGTCCTGGCAAAAGTGCGTGCGCAGACTCTCAATGGCAGATGGCAAGGTGCCCTGGCAGGTCACGCCCAAGTAGGTGGCCGCGCGGGTGGTGCCGACGTACAGGTATTTGTCGAACAGCGCCGGGTGTAGTGTGGCGAGCTGGTCAATGCCGACAAAAAACACCGCCTCAAATTCCAGGCCTTTGATGTGCTGGATGTCGAACACGCGCACGTTGCTTTCCTGCCCCACAGCCTGGCCCTCTCGACAGGCGATGACCTGGATGTTGTGCTCCGCCAGGGCGACGTTCAGTGCGTTGGCCACCGGGGCAACGTCGTCCTCGGTGTTCACAAAAATGGCAGTGGATGGCAACTGACCGACAAAGCGCTCAATCTCGCGAATGCGATCCGCCAGCCAACTGACAATGGATTCTGCGTTGGTAGCGTGTTCCAGCAAGGCTGGCGCAACGCCCACACTGTCCATATGCGCAGGCAAGCTGGCGTCTTGCTCGGTTCCTCCGACTGCGCGGATCATGGCGCGGGCCAGATCGTTCAGCTGCTTGCTCTGCCGGTAGGAGACGGTGATCTCCTTGATATCGAAATCGGCGAAGACCCACTTCAAGTCGTCAGCAGAGCGTGCGCCCCAGGTGGTCAGGCGCTGATTGAAGTCGCCACAGGCAAAGAATGAGCGCAGACGCGGATGCGCCAGCGCCGCCATGCTCGCAAGCTGGATGGGCGAGAAGTCGGTCGCTTCATCCACCAAGATCTGGTTGCGGTAATGCCCAAGGATGGTCTGGAGTGATGACCACGCGGGACTATCGATGTCGCGCTGGACGTTGGGCCGACTGATCAGGTCGCCTGCGGCGCGCAAGATCGCGAGCAAGACGATGTCCAACTCCAGCGGGTGGATGTCGCGTGCCTCAAAGCCTTCGTGGCGATACCAGGTGCTTGCCGGTTGGCGTTCGCGCCTGAATGCCCGGTAGCGCTTGGGGATGCCGTCGAGGTAGCGCTTGACCGGGTTGACGAAACGGCGGGCACTGGCCTGCACCAGAAGGCTTGCACCCACCTCGGCGCGATCCGCTTCTGTCAGACCACGATCCCCCAACCACTCGATGATCTTGCCGTTGCGAGATGCCTTGCTGACTGTGCGCTTGGATGCAGCCGCGCGAGCTTGGGCACGCACGGCTTGCATATAGGCATTGAGCGCGGCGGCACGGCCTGTGCGTGGTGCGGTGGCGTCTTCCTCCTCATCAGCGTCGGGGTCGTCCTGGTCGTCCGTATCCGTTGCTTGCGCCTGTTGCAGGCTGTCTATCACGCGGGCCAACTCATCCAGAAAGGCTCGGTTGCGGTTGAGCTGCAGGTTGAGCGCGGCCTTGATCTTGCCGTCGGAGCCTTCCTTCAGGCTGCTGACGAGTGCCTGTACTTTGGCAATCTCCACCGCCAGCGAGCTAAACATCGCCGCCAGTGCGCCATCGACCGCCCGCGACAAAATGTCTTGCAGGCGAGCACCGAGATTCAGAACTTCGGGAGATTTGGCTTCGTGGAGCTGGGTTGCGGCATCATGCAGCTCCTGCACATAGGCCTTGCGCTGCCATGCGTCGAAATCGTCAAACCATTGAATGGGACGCTCCAGTGCTGTCTCGCTCAGGCTGGCCAATCCGTCTTTCAGGACAAAGGTACCGCCGCCAGAAGCCGTTCTGAGGACGCCGAATGCGTTTCGGGCCAGCTCGCGTCGATAGTCTTGCCACGTTCTGATGCGCAGATCCGAGGCGGGAACACCTTCACGCGCAAATGCCTCCTTTAGGTATTGCTTGAGCAATTCCGTGGGCGTGAACATGAGCCAGCTGTTTGCGTGCGCAATGCCTTGGACTGAGGCGACTGTTTCAACCAGGCGTTGTTCGCCTTCTTCCAGGAAGGCCGTGTCGAGTTTTTGGCCGAGGCGTCGGATCAGGGTGGTCGTCTTGCCTGTACCGGGGGGGCCCAGGATCAACAGGCGCTTGTCGAGAGGGAGGCGGAAAATCTCATCCTGGTATTGATCGAGGATGGGCTGATCCCGAAGTCCCATCTTGGTGATGACGCTGCGGCGAACGCCATCGATGATGTTGGCCTTGACGTTCTCTTCGGCCAGCAATTGACCAAGAATGTCTTCGGTAACGTCTTCCCCCACAACCTGGGTCAGCAGAGCGCGCAGCGACTCTATAGTGAACGGCCCAAAATTTTCGGCTTCAATAACTGTGTCGCGAGAGTCCCACCCATCAGCAAGCAAATTTGGCCTCAGCTGGGCCCGCTCAAGAACCTCAACGACGCTCCCATTGGGTAGTGTGAACTCTGCGCCAATTGCCAACGAGGCCAAGCGTCCAACTGGCGCGCGGTAGCTGGCCAAATAGGGAAAGCCCGATACCGGCGTTGTGCGACAGATGTAGTAGATTTTCTCTTTGCCCTCTTCATCGGCAACTACTACGCGAGCGATTGCGGGCTCTGACACCAATACCTGGTAGCTTTCATGGTTCGCATGGTTGATCTGATCCAGCCTCTGCATGGTTGAGCTGGATGTCATCGTGTTGATGCTTGCCAGTACATCGGAACCCAGTGTTCGCCCAGCGCTCAGCTTCCCCTTGGCCGTATCAGCGATGCTCTCGAGTTGTGCTAACGCTTCGCCAGCGACCTGCTCGATATGCTTCCGCGGTTCCTCATTCAAGCTCTGCGTCATGCATTATCCCTCCCAGTCAATTCTTCAAGTTCGTTTTTAAGCTGCCGCAAGTGCGCGTTAATCTCTACCCGGCGATTGAATTGCTTCTCGCGGGCCATGCGCGCTTGGGCCTTCTCGATAACGCGGCGTTTGGCGGCAACCTGCTCCACTCGGACAATCAGATCGGCCAGCGCCTCTTGTGGTTGGGCACCGAGTGGGAGCAAGCGCTGTAGCAAGGCCTCGTATAGTACCGCCATATCGATGCCCAGTGGCAAAGAAGAACGTGCTGCCGTCGCTGGCAACCAGTTGGTTGCGAAGTAATCCGATAGCACCCAACTGCTAGTGTCCGCCTTCCCACTCGTTCCCCGACTCGATATGGCCGGGCGCTTGTACGCAGCCACTACTTGGGTCTGTGCTAGCTCTCCTTCACCTTGGTGCAGCTCGAAGATGATGGGGAAAGGCACCGCACCGTCGATACAGCGCAATACATCCTGGTGCAATTCAGCGGTTTTCAGTTGAATACTGAATACTTGGATTTCAGGGACTGCTGCGCGGGACGGCAGATTGATGGTTTCCGGCGCCAGCTTATATTGCCAGACGATTTGCTCCACCTGTTCGACAAACAACTCTTTGAGCCGGGCGTTCGCGCCGCTGTGTTCGTAGATCTTGCTTTTTGGCAACACACGGCCAAAAGCAGCCTGCTTAGGGTACGCAATCAGCGCGGGATGCTGACAGCTGGCGTTTTGGCTCATTACTCCTCCTGAATAACGAGGAAGCTAATCAGCTCGAAATCATCTAGGCCGGTGATGGTATTGGTCAGTGCCGTGGTCTTGCCACCCCCAAAGAGGCTGTCGAGGTCCTTCTCTTCCTTTACCTCGATCATCGAGCGAATGGATGCGCCCAGAAGATCGGAATAAGCCTGCATCTTGCGCCCATCGGCAGTGTTTTGATTGAAGCGATCGCATACCGCCGTCATGGGTTGAGCCTGCCCCTTACAGCAGGTTCTCACCAGGTCGAGCAGGCGCTTGATCTCGGTATGATCGTGGACGACCTCTCCTTCGCTATCGATGTACACGAGGTAGTAGGGATGCAACCGATTGTGCTGGTTAATGCCGATATCGGTGTTGCGATTGCGCAGCGTGAAAATCACCCCAGGTCGGAGCCCCATGTCGGGATTGGCGGGCACGACGGCGTGCATCCCACTCGGTACATTACGCAAGTCACCGTGGACTTTGACGTAATTGAGCAAGTCCATCCGAAAATCGTTGAGACCCAGATCGGTGATGGATACACCGGTCTTCAACTCTTCCAGTTCGATCACTTCTTCTTGCAACCGACGCAATTGTTCTTTGCGGTATGAAACATCGTTGGCCTGTGCTGAGAGGACGTTATCGTCCCCCGTTGCCGTCACATCGGCAATCATCATGCGGCTTTCGACGCGCTCTTTGAGGTTGATGTATTCATCGAGCGAGATATCGGGCCAGTAGTTAACTAGCTGGATGCAGCTATTAGGCGAGCCGATACGATCGACCCGGCCAAAACGCTGAATGATGCGCACCGGGTTCCAGTGAATGTCGTAGTTGATCAGGTAGTCGCAATCTTGCAGGTTTTGCCCTTCGGAGATGCAGTCGGTGCCTATCAGCAGATCCACCTCGGCGGGTTCATCTGGCATCACTACCGCTTTCTCCTTGGACCGTGGCGAAAATAGGGTTAGCAGCTCTTGGAAGTCATAGCTACGCCTTTGCCCACGATGTTTAACGGTCGATTGAGGCGCTCCTGTGCCAGTCACTTTGGCGGTGTGAATCGAGAAACGGGCAAGCATCTCGGGCGCAAGGTTGGCGTAGAGATAGTCGGCAGTGTCAGCAAAGGCGGTGAAGATCAGAATTTTCTTATTGCCGGGGTTAATGGGGTTGGCAATCTTCTCCAGCAAGTGGGCCTTCAGGTGTTGTAACTTGGCATCGTCTTTGGGCGTGATTTTGCCCATTTCTTCCAATAACACACCGATGATCTGCACGTCCCGCTTGAGTTCATGTTCCCAGGATAGCAGGTCCATATCCGCCAGACTGATCTTGACCTTGCCGCCAATCTCCCCGGCTTCATCGCTCAGCGTCGGCAGTTCGTCTTCTTCAGCATCCAGTCTATCCAGGATATCGGTAAGGTCACCCACCGTTGCAACCCCGCCAGTTTGGTTGAATGCTGCAATTCGGGCGAGCATTGCATCGTGGTTGGTCCGCAGTGATTGGAGAGTCAACCGGAAAGACTCTACTGAGCTCTCCAGCCGCTTTAGCAGATTCACTGTCATCAACGCCTGTAGACCTTGTTCTCGCCCAACCAGACTTAGGTTGCCATGCTTACCGCCAGATTGATCGTTATAGCGATCAATGTATTTCTGGACTCTGCTTGGCAACAGGTAAGCCGCTGGCGTGTAGACGGCCAACTTAAGCTGGGAAAGTTGCTCGAAAATCTCGTTAAAGCCCAACACATTTGGGCGATCAGTCAACTGGCAACGGAACGACAAAGGCTTGAGTCGTTCAGGGAATTGACCGATGTCTTTGGTGTCGTAGAAGGTTTGGATATGTTTGCGTGAGCGAGCAATGGTGACACTGTCGAGCAACTCGAAAAAGTCGAAATCCAGCGAGTCCAAAATGGCCCGTGCGGTGCGCTCTTCAGGTGGTAGTGTTGACCACGCATTGAAGGCTTTTTGGGCATTACGGAAGATCTCTTCCACCGATTTGCTCGTGCGCAGTTTCTTACTCAGGTTTTCAGAGTCACCCTCGTAGGCCAATGCTAACTGGTTGCGGAGATCGGCAAAGTGGTTGTTGACTGGTGTGGCCGACAGCATCAGCACCTTTGTCTTCACCCCCTCTTGAATCACCTTGCGCATTAACGCCTGATAACGGGTCTCTTTTTCTTTGTAGGCGTTGTTGTTACGGAAGTTGTGAGACTCATCGATGACAACCAGATCGTAGTTGCCCCAGTTAATCCGATTCAACTGCGTACCGAAAGACTCACCACTGGTACGGGAAAGATCCGTGTGGCAAAGGACGTCGTAGTTAAAGCGATCACGGGCGAAGAGGTTGGTCTTGAGATTGCGGTTGTAGTTGAGCCAGTTGTCGGCCAGCTTCTTCGGGCAGAGTACCAGCACTGAGCGATTACGCAGTTCGTAATACTTGATGACGGCCAGTGCCGTGAAGGTCTTGCCCAAACCAACGCTGTCGGCAAGGATGCAGCCACTGTAGGTCTCAAGCTTGTTGATGATCCCGGTGGCGGCATCTTTCTGGTAATTGAAAAGCTTGTTCCAGACCAGGGTGTCCTGATAGCCGGTGCGATCATTGGGCAGGACATCTTCATCGATGTCGTCAAGGAACTCGTTGAAGATGTTGTAGAGCATCAGGAAGTAGATGCTCTCGGGCGAGTTCTCCTGATACACCGAGGCTATGTGTTCACAAATTTGAGCAGTCACGTCCTCCAGCTTCTCAGGATCATGCCAAATCTGGTTGAACAGACTGAGATAAGTGGCGGCAAAGGGGGCCTCATCCATCTTGTTCACCAGATTGGAAATGGCATTGCCCGGTTGGTAACCCAGATCGACGGCGGTAAAACCATGCAACGGCATATAGGCCATGTCGGCGTCGTTGGCTTGCACGCAGGCAAACTGCTGCATAGGTGCTTTGGTGCGATTGCTCTTGAACACCGCCTTGCGTCGTATCCAGTCGGCACACTCCTTGGCTACCGCTCGTTGGGTGAGTTTGTTGCGCAACTGGATTTCAAACTCACTACCGTAGAGACTGCGCTCACGGTCGAGCTTGGGGATGTGGAATTCCTTACGCTCCTTGCGGATCTTGTCGGTAACTTCGTTGGCAACAAAGGTGGGAGAGGTGAAGATGAACTCTAGCTCGTCGATTGTCTCAAGTTCAGCTTTCAGCGCCTCAAAGGCGTACATCGAAAAGCAAGAAGCCGCGATCTTCAGTCGAGCCCCAGGTTTGAGAGTTTGTTTAAGGTCGTCACCGAGCAGGCGGTTAATGTTGTCAATAAGCTCCATCAGTCTCTTACCTTGGCTGCTGCGATCGGTCAGGCATAAGCGGCTTCACTTAAGCGATCCGGAGACCAGATCAATTCCACTAGCCCCACAACGAGTTCACGCCGCGTCTGTTGCTGAGTTTTGTCAAATACTTCGGCGGCTTTGAAAGGCAACTGGTTTTGGGTTGCAAACTGCTGAAACTGTGGCTGATGTTCATACGCGCTGGCATCTAGGCTAGCGGCGTAAAAATTCTGTTTGGCGTAGTGCATCCGCTTCTGAGGGAACGGCTTGTCTTGTAGGCTCCGATTAACATCTGCAGGCAATAACAAAAGCGAAGCAACATGGTTGCGCCAATCCTGAAACTCTTGCTCAGTGCTGAACTGCTCCTTCAGTACGTCGTAATCGTCTGCCCAAATGTGCTCGATATCGAATGGATTCTTAAGAGAGCGATCCACCAATTTATCAAATGTCTCGGTACGCCCCGCTCCGACCTCGGTCGCCTCTGTTAGCCGTGCCAACAGATGGTAAATATAACGACGACTGAACTGATTGAGTCCCAATCCATCAATGCCAGTTCGCCCTTTTGCCTCATAGCCGGAGAATGTCACTTCATCATCCGCCAGTTTCTTTTTGAGAATGGTTACTAATTCCGGTAGTGCTTTGCGCCGGATCTCTCGACACAACAACCACATGGCGTAAGACACGCTGGAGTACCCAACCCGGACGTAATTCACTACTCGACGCATCAACCAAATGTCCAGATAGGTCGCTGTCACTGCCAACTTGCGTTTCACTGTATCGTCATCATCGGTTTCAACTAGCGGAGCGAGCAATACCGTGCTCTGCCAAGTGAAATCATTGTGCGCGTTGTAGTAAACCGCCTTCATACCTGGTGTGTAATTCTTGCTGGCGTGCAGGATGTGCCGATAGGCCTTGGCGAAAAACGGGAAACTCTCAACCATCAGTTTCTGGTTCCCCTGGGACTTACCAAGCCCCATCTGGTCACTATGGTCACGCACCCAACGGTGGAATGCAGAACCAATCAACTCCCAGTCTTTGTCTACTGAGCCAGCCTTGCGTTCGCGGATACTCTCGGCATACTGCGCCCGCAACCAGGCTTTAATACAATTGGCATCTCGCTCAGGTTCGTGGTTGCCATCCCAAGAGATTAGCTCCAGCACCTCTCTCTTCCATGTCTGATTAGCTTGCTGTCGCTCTTCCGGTTCTTCAATCGGCGCAAGCAGATAGGCCTTCAACATATCTACCGGACTCAGAGGTTTGCCCCGGTCATTCATCGTTTCAAAGATAGCGTAGGCATAGCTGTCGTTATCCGTCGCTATCTCGATCAAGCCTACCTGGGTCAACAACCAGTAGATGAAATGTGGCAGTGCATCACCCAGATCTGCGATCAGATCGTTCGATTCAATGTCGCTGTAGCGGGCGTACATGGTCTGAATGGACTCATCTTTACCATCTGGATTAAATTCTTGGCCTTCAAACAGCGCCTTGATGACGGGCAGTCGCTCGGGTATGTCGAGGTTAAATTTGGGTTTGCCCAAGTTATCGCTAAAGATAAGCGGGGCAACTGTTCCTCCCACCGATAGTTTCTGTATCTTGGCTGCACGATACAGGCATATGAGCAACAGGGTCAGAGAAGTTACCCGCTGTTGGCCGTCGATTAGATAGTTTTTACCGTTGCGCTTGCTGACGATGATGGATCCGAGGAAATATTCGCCATAGCTGCTGACTGCTGTGGTTTCGTCGCCTAGCTTGTAGTGGCTAAAAAATTTGGCCTGCAAGTCAGACAACAGCTCTTCGATATTCTCCTTTTCCCACTTGTACTCACGCTGGTACTCGTCGATGGCAAAAGATTGGCTTTGCAGTAACTGCTGCACACTGCGGTAGTGCGGAGTGATAGTGCTCATGTCAGACGAAACATTCTCAGTAAGTGATTCTACATTATGCTTTTTTTTAGAAGGAATGTCTTGACGAGCCACTCCAAACGCCCCCCCACCAAGGAGGTCATCGGGTAATCCCCCCAAAACTTATTTCCACTTAAACCGACTAGATGGGCCTCATGAGCCGCAGCGCGTCCATGATTGATTCCAATAAAGCCAAATTCATGCTGTCATTTGACTCTGTGTGCTGCCCTGGGTGTCGGTTGATTTCTACCTGGCTGGCCTGCCACCCTGTTGCAGTTGGCTGGAAATAAACCCGATATAGGCAGATGCCTGTCGCACTGCGGTGGCAGTGCAATACACCATCCTCATAGAAGATAAACCACTTGTCATCCTGACTTATCGACAATGAACCGCAGACTATCGCGGCCATCTCCGAGGGGGAGTAACACGTCTCCAGCGGCACGGTTATCCGGCTTGCGGGCATGGGCAGACTGTGCCAGTCGGAGCGACACGCCACGGGGCGAGCCAACGGCAACATCTTCGGAAGGCTATCTTGAGCGGCCTTGAGGATCGCAAGGTCACGCGAGCGGCCAATAGGGTTGCTGGTTTGAGCGATCAGGCGTTCTGCCTCTGCGGGTGTCGCCCAACATAAGCGTTCGGTCTCATCGTTACCGTAACCGAGGTTTACCGTCCCTCTGTCCACCACCATCAAGAAAAAGCGATTGAGCGTGGTGCCACCCGCAAACTCACCAGCGATGGGGATAAGGATAGTGGCATCGACCCCCATCTCTTCCCAGACCTCCCGCAGCGCGGTTTCTCTCGGGCTTTCCCCCTTGTCCTGCCGACCTTTGGCGAACGTCCAGACGTAACCATCGAAATGATTTTTCACTTCACGCATCAGCAAATAACCATGGGGATCGATCACCACCCCGCCATAGGCCACCGCTTTGCTCTTGGACGAACTGGGGGGCGACCAGGGTAGCCCCTCAAAATCGGTCGCATGGGGTTCGGGTAGGTCTTCCGGCATGTCGTACATCGCTGACCAGACTTTGCTATAGCGCTTGGCACGCGCATGGCCGGTGCTAAGCCCGACCTCGCTCTTGAAATTCGAGTAATCAATCTCTTGCACTATGGTGCTCATCGCCTCCTTCAGGGCCGCAGCGCTTGCGTTGGCCCGCCAGGGGTAGTCGGTTCCCTCATGTGCTCTGGAAGAGGAAAGCGAAGGCAGGTAGTGATTACGCAGGCGATCGAGATCCCCTCTAGTGCGGCTGCGAATGGTGAGAATATTGTCCTGATCGTGATCTTTCTGGACGATAGAGAAAAAGCCGAACTTGGTGAACAGCCACATGATCGAGTCCTTTCTTGATGGCGAACAAAGGGATAAATATCTTTCTATATCAGCTCACGAGCGGTCAGACCATGGCGTGGGTCACAGGCCTGTATCATGCGCAGCGAGCGTGCTCATTTGGTCTGTAGAACGGCAGGCGGCGTGCCATTGCCATCACAGCGCAGCGTGCCCAGTGAGTCGGTGCGACAGACGGTGCCACCAGAGGATCTCATGTTGCCCAAGCTGTCTTTGCGCCAGGTGACAGTATCGCCGGTGCCGGGATTGCTGACGCGCACATTGCCCAGACTGTCTTTGCGGTAGGTGGTGCCTTCGCTGCTGCGAACATTGCCAAGGGAGTCTTTGCGCCAGGTGGTGCCGCTTTGCGAGTCTCTGACGTTGCCGAGACTGTCCTTGCGCAGGGTGCCGCTCTTGCCATCGTCACACTGGTAGCGGGTATTACCGAGGCTGTCTTTGCAGTAGGTACAGTCGGTAGCCTGCACTGTTTGAAACAATAACCCCAGCAGCAAAACAGCCACTAAGGTACAGGATGGGAAACGGGCAGCCTTGATGCGATAACGCTTGGGACCTTCGCAATCACAGCTAGTATTTTGAGTGCTACAGGTCATATCTCCCCCTGATCGTTGACTGATAGACTGCCGATTTCTTTGGGTTGACTATATCCATCCCGCCTGACCATCTCGATACTGTGGTTTTTCACATGTCGTGTTTTCAGGCAGATGAAGATGAGGGATTCGCAGAGATGGTTGCCGTATCTGCTAGATAGAAAGCCCCGGCAAGCATACCGTAGACCAAGCGCACTCGGCTATCTGACCCCAGCAACACGCCTAATAGAGCCTCCCCACCTCTCAGGTCATCGCTGTGCCAAAAACACCAGAGCGCGGCTTCTACCACATCGAGCCAACTTGCATGGCCAAGCTGGTTGCGTGTTTTTCGCCGCCAACTTCCCCGGACTACAGAACCAGTGTTCAGAGAGTTGGCTGCCAATGCGCGGCTTTCCATGGCTGTGAGTGTGAGCCCATTGAGCTTGGCCTGCTGGCTACCACGCCCGCCCCGCAGCAACTTGTCGAGCAGTAGCGCCAGCAGCCGCAGGGCATCCTGGCATTCGAGGCTGCCATCCTCACCCAGCAAGGCGGCAGCGCCAGCCATCAGTTGCTCCCTCCCCTAGTAGACAGGCAGGTCCGTGCGATCCAACCGATTTTGCTCGATATGCATAGCCAACCGTGCCAACCTGCACACTTCAGACTCTGCTCTGGCATGCACTATCTTGGGTAAGCCAATTGCTAACTCTTCCCTTGTGACCACCGTGATGAGCTCGTGAACCTGCTCGGCAGTGGCCAGACAACAAAGTCCTTTGAGCAAGGCAGTATCCTGATAGCGGCTCATAAGCAGGCTCCTTTGGCACAGACTTCAGATGCGAGCAGTATATGTAGCCTGTATACTCATGACGATACTGATCACATAAACATGTCGCATTTTGGAGCACGTATGACCCCCAATGAGCTCACCTGGGATCAGACCCTGCGCTTTCGCCTGCTGGAAATCGTGTTGCAGTGGGAAGGCCGCCTCACCACCAATCACCTCTGCACCGCATTCAACATCGGCCGTCAGCAGGCATCGCGAGATATCAACCTCTACCTCAACGACTATTCGCCAGAGGGGCTGGTGTATGACAAAAGGCTGAAGGGATACAAACCTACCGCTCAGTTCGCCCCCCGTTTTAGCGAGGGCAAGGTGGATGAGTACCTGATGCTGCTGCACCGGGAGAAACAACATCAACGCCAGCATGTAGCTGGGGTTTTGAGCCTACCTCTGATGGATCTGCGTTACGGCCATATCGAGATCCTGGATGTGCCCCATCGCCATATCGAGCCCGTCATCGTGCGCGGTCTGGTGCAGGCCGCCCGCAGCCAGCTGCGGGTGGATGTGGACTATGTGTCGCTGAGTTCAGAAGAGAGAAGTGGCCGCAATATCGTGCCGCACACCCTGGTCTATGACGGCATTCGCTGGCATGTACGCGCCTACTGCGAGAAGAAGGGAGAATATCTGGACTTCGTGATGAGCCGTTTTCGGGGGACTCCCGAACTGCTCAATGCGTCGGAACATGGCCGCAAGCAAGATCGGGAATGGAATACTCAGGTCACTGCAGTAGTTGTGCCCAACCCCGAGCTCAGCACCACTCAGCAAGCCATCATCGCCAGCGATTACGCAATGGTGGAGGGGAAGCTGTTGATCACCCAGCGCATTCCCTTACTGCACTATGCCCTAGAGCGATTACAGGTGAGCTATGACGGTGAACATCGTGATCTGTCCCTGCAACACCCCCTGGTGTTGGCCAACCGGACCGAGTTAATTGAACAGGGATGTCGCTTCAAGCTAAAGCGCACCGATATGCTGTCATGAACTGGCTGAAATAATGAAGGGGCCGATGCCCCTCCACTTATTTCCCCGCCTGATACAGCACACCGCTCGCCGTGATGGTGACGGCCGGTAGCTTTTGGCGAACCAACTCCCAGAGGCTGCTTTTACGCTTATGCTGCTGATACAGCTGATTTAAGTAATCCTGTGGCGAAGAGAGTGCACTCAGCCCATCCCCCTCCATCAGGGTCGCTTGATAATCCAGGCTCTTTTTCAGATCCGACACAGCCCCCGTATAGTAGGTGCTCTTGCCCTGATTCACGACATAGGTCACCAATAGGCGACGCAGACGCACAGCCACCGCCGTAAACCCCTGTTGATAGAGGCGGCTCGACCAGGTGCGCACCGTGGAGCAGGTCAGGATGGCGAGCACTTCCAACAAGGCTGTATCTGGGGTATTTGCGAGCCGCTGTACCAGTTGCGGCCAAGCTTCTATCTCGTCCAACAACAGCAAGACCCCGTAGAGATCCCACTGTTCAGCAATTGCTACAAAGCGGGCCAATGCCACCTCTCTCGGCTCATCCCCACTTTGACAATAGCTTGTAAAAAATTCGCTACTCCGAGTCGCGGCAAAGGCACTCAATGCCAAGGCGTGGGCATCGTTACGACGTCCCTCTTCCTGATAGGCCTGGATCAGCACCTGATGCCAGCCCGTCAATTGACGATGGCGCTGCAGCTGTTCCGGGTCCATTGCCTGCAACACGGTAATGGCCTGCTCGGCCCGCAACTCATCAATCAACAAACGTGCATAGTCGATCTGCTGACGGGGATGGGTAAATCCCCCTTGTTGCTGTACCTGATCAAAAAACGCGATATCGCTCAAGCTAAGACTCAAGCCCAGCGCTTCAGGCAACTGGCCTGCAGCTGCATAGTCATCCCGCAAGGCCCGCACCAGCGGGGTGCCCAGCACCTCGCGGTAATCAAGCAGGTAGGTGATGCTGATGGCGGGGTCGATACTGGTCCATCCCTCACGCAACCGATGCGCCAGCATTTCAGACGATACGGACTCACGTTGAGCACCGATAGCCATTAGCCACTGCTCGACCAGCGCTAGATGGTAATCCTCCCAGCTCCCGCTGGAGGTATCCATCTTTTCATACAGCTCACTGGCTTGCCCCAACAACGCGAGTGCAAAGGTTTCTCCTTCCCTGGGTGACGCTGTAATCCCCTTGCCCAGCAGCGGAATAAACTCCGTGCACAAGGTAGCGAAGAAGGCATCGACTTCTTGGTAATCCCAGGAAGGAAGACGACGGGTGAGTTTTTTGTACTCTTTTTTGGCCAGCTCCAGCAACGCCTCTTCAGCGGTGAGGTACTGGTTAATCAGGTGTTTCTTGGCGAGGGGGACGTGCTGTGCCAGCTCAAGCACGATAGCCAACAGTTCGGCTTGGCTCTTGCTCTCGAGTTTACTCAATTGGGCCTTTGTGAATATGCGAGCCATCAGTAGTGTTGTCTGTCATCAGATCCATGGATGTGGGCATTGTGCCGAAGCCCAGCACGGATGGCTATCCACGGCTGCTTCAGCATCCCGACCACACTGCAATAATCGCAATTGAGTTATCCATTATCCCCTTCTCACCCCTCCAGGGGCTTACATGGCTGTGTAGCTCACCTTTCGTAGAACCATCATTGCGTAACTGTTTCTCCTCCCACTGGCAGCACTTCCCAATGTCCCCCCTTACGCGGCCCGACAAAACGCAACCGCCCTTCCTTGACCAAGGCAGAAGTTGCCCGCTCAACGGTGCTGGTTGATTTGCCTATCCGCTCAGCCACTTGTTTGAGGGTCAAGGTTGGCTCAACAGCTAAAACACCCAAGATCAAGTCCGGCGTTTTTACCCGCATTTCTACCTTCGTTTTTGCCTGATTTTCTACCCGCGTTTTTTCCAACTGAGTGGCTTGCGATGCAGGTTGAACAGCAATCGCTTGAGCTAAAGCATCCCTTAATGCCTCAAGCAGAAACAGGATGAAGTCGGTGCAGTCACTCAGTCTGTCGGCTTGGCTTAGCTGTTGGTAATAGTGTTCCTGTCGCTCCTTGATGACTGTTTCGACCGGCAAGAAGGCCAGAACAGGCTGCCAGCGACTCAGGATCACCGTCTGCCATAAGCGTCCCATACGCCCGTTCCCATCAGAGAAGGGATGTATGAACTCCAATTCGTAGTGGAACGCACAAGAAGCGATCAAGGGATGGGCTTCAGTATCTGCCAACCATTGCAACAGTTGTCCTATCAGACGTGGCACTTGATTGGCTGGCGGTGCCATATGTACCAATTGCTCACCACGATAAATACCGACTCCACCACTGCGCCATGCCCCGGCATCATCACAGAGTCCGAGCATCAGTCGCCCGTGGGCACTGAGCAAATCTTCCGCAGACGCAGGATCCCAATCAGGCATTACCTCATAGGCAGCAAACGCATTACGGACCTCTTGGATTTCCCGTGGAAGCCCAAGTACCGTCTTCCCCTCAATCACTGCCGTCACCTGCTCAACACTCAGAGTATTGTGCTCAATAGCTAGCGAGGCTTGGATGGTGCGGATCCGGTTCTCTCGACGCAGCATCGGCACCTGGGAGCTCTGAGCAAACCGCCACTGCCCCACCAACTCGGCGATGTCCGCCACCCGGCTCAACATGGCGTGGGTCAGGGTGAAGGGAGGGGAATAGGCTGCCATGGGTTACTCCAACTGATGCGATAACAAATGAGGGTTAGCTTAACAGATCCGGGTGCAGAAACTCCCGGATCAGATGCCATCTAAAGCTGCAGTAAAAGTCTTTTATCAACACTAATAAGCCTTCAAAGGTTACTCCCCCCAAAACACTGATATCCCTGCCCACGGCGCTTGGATTCCTTTTTGGCAAGGTATGCCGCATGGAGCAGCACTTTTTTTATAGCCACAGGATCATCTGAGAAAACTTCGTGCTGTCCCTCCTCTGACAGTTGAACCAACCCTCGCCTCCTGCAAAAATCAATTGATAAATCCGCTTCAAAGACGGCTCGATGCCAAGCCACTCTAAGCTTGTTTGCCAGATTCATATTCTCAGACTTAAATCTTCCCAGAGAGCAATAGGCATCCCCATTTAAGAAAAACATCAAGTGATAGTGAGGAACGACAGCCTCTGCTGTTTGCTCCCTCGCCCAAACATATCTGATTGCTGTTTTGCGAACTCTTTTCCCATTTGTAGCTTGGCGTATCTGATCCAGAACAAACAGTTTTTCAAGTTCCGCAAAGAATGCTTTCAGCACAGCGCCATGATAACGTGAACTGCATTCTGATAAGATCATAGTAAAAATATTATCAGGGAAGCGAAGGTCAACTCTAAAAGCAAAGACTCTAGAGTATTGAGCAAAAGCATCATTCATCACAGTAACAATTTTACTGAGGTTATCCTTATCAAAAGTACACCCATTTTTCTGGTAGTGGCGTTCAGCCGCCATTCGATACTCATTAAGAGTGCCAAACATATTAAACCCCATTGGTAGAAGAAGGACCACACTCTGCGAATGTATGCCTGTGTTAGAATTTAGGTAGCAGTTTTCGAGTGTGCACTAGCACACTTTCATTGAAGATTTGAAACAGAGATATCAACATAACGATATAATAGGTTATGAATTCCGGCATGCTGATGGTTATGAAATCTACATGTTTGTACTGTCGAGCTGCATACTGCGTATGCAGTGTTATTCGATGTTTACTTGCACTCCTTATTTATATATTACTATTGCCGACACCAAAGTGTTGAATATAAAACCAACCGAATGACTCTAATCCCAGATAGGACAAGACTTGTAGCCTGTACAACGAGCCAATTTATTTCAATTGCTCGTCAGAAATTAGCCTTAGCGAAGATTTCTTTTCTCTTCAATCCACGACTCTATTTCAGAGCTAACCCAAGCAACAGATCTTGGGCCGATCTTAACTGATGCTGGAAATGTCCCGTCATTCATCTGACGATAAACTGATGCCTTAGATAGTGATGTCATTGCGATGACAACTTTCAATTTAAGTAGTTTCATGATGAGCTCCTTTGTCGTCCATAGGACGTGGCGCTCGTGTAAAAAAGTAAGTAATGCTCTTCAGAACGTCGTAGAAACTGAGGCATGTCACGAGAGAAATAACAAGCGCTCCTCTTACGTTCTGCACCACAGCTAGCAAGTTGTAAGACTGGAGAATCACCTCTATCCAACTTCTACGTTAAATTGACCCAGCTAGAGATCATAGTATTTAAAATGGTATCCTCACTAAATGCCGGAAAATTTCTCACAACTACCTCTATCACAGCTTAGATGGGGGAGGCCTCATGTACCAAGCATCCGCTTACTCTCAATTACGTGAGACAAAGCAAATTATTGACAATAAGATGTTGAAAAACACTCGCAAATCACTCATAAAATGACATTTGTGCATCAAAAAATACTCACCAAATGACTAAGTCATACACCTAAAACCAAAGAGGTTTTATATGCCAGAGATCATAGAGTTAATTAATTTAGATCAGAGAGGGATGAGATTTATATCCAAGTTGCTTAGCTTATCTATTAGTCCAACAAGCACGAAATCTATTGTCTTGGGAATGATTAATGAAAAGAAGCTACATATTGAAAATAGACTAGCATTCAATAGATTTGGTTTTTATAGCAACAATGATATTAACGAGGAACAAATTATTTCTTGGGTTGGGAATGAGTGTATAGATCTTCCTCTATTTGATTGGATTGACACCAAAAATAGCAGGCTGTGTATCTATGCTTGGTCTTATATTCGGTTATTAAAAGAATCATCATTAAAACAAATACTAGCCAATCACACTCCATCGCCAAGTAGAAGTGACATATTTAAAACACAAGCATCTTCTTTAGGCGGGCAATATTTTTACGAAATAGCTAACATAGAATCACTACCGAAAGATAATAAAACAAGAAAAGAAAATATCATTGAGTTCTTTGATTTAATTGATTGTAAAACCTTACAAAAAAAAGAACTATTGGAGCAGCTTAAATTAAAATGGATGCGTTGCACAGAAAAAAACGAGGTTTTAAATTGGACAAATAAAAATAATCAACAATGGGCATGGCATTATCTATTTAAAGACAATCCTCCTATATGGTTTATCAATAACAACCAACCCGATAACTACTTAAATGGAGTTGTTGCGACGTTCGATCTGCTGAACGACGATCCAGACAAAAGAGAGCTCCTAATATCAAAAATGAAGTCTGCTTGGTCGCAAAAGGCATATCGGGATAAAAACAATGGCAAGAAGGCTGTCAGTATTGTTCTATCTGAGGACATTATAAAAAAGCTAGATTTTATTTGTGAAAACACTGATAGAAGAAAAAATGAGGTCGTCACAAGATTGATTAGAGAAGAATATGAACAAATAAAAAAAGGCGGACACTAGTCCGCCTTTTTATTTTAATTTTCTTACGAATTCAATAACATTGCTATGAATATTAGTTTTTTGCGGATCATTTGCCACCTCTAGTTCGACCAACTCGCCCCAACGTTGCCATAGCATTTTTTTCTTATCGTCATGTTGTGAACGATGATAGGTTCTAACCAATTTATTGAGTGGAAGGTGATTCAAACACAATTCGATTACTCTCTCTTCTGCGTCTAATCTCTCAGCCCAATTAGTTGCAGCACTACGTCGTAAATCATGTACGGTAAATGGTTCCATATCAGATAGCGAACGAGAAATGAATCGCCTTAAAGCTCTGGTTATCGAGTCAACTAAAATTGGCTCTATTTCATCTGTTTTGGGGCGATCAGATTCGAATACGAAATCACCATTGGCATACTGCGCCTGCTCTTCAATGACTGATTTCGCCTGAGGGGAAATAAAAACAGTATGAGCTCTACCATTTTTTGTTTCAGGTATAGTCCATATATCATCTTTTATCTGTGAAAAACGCATATTAGCGACTTCGCCTCTACGACATCCGGTCAGTATCAATAGCTTGATCGCATTCGCCGCTGGCAGAGAAATAGTGGCATGGCGAGAAACGCCACGCCCTCCGGCCGCCAAGCTACCACCACTCCCAAGATCCTCATCTATCGCCTTCCACAGCCTGCGCAATTCGGGAACTGTCAGCCATCGCTCTCTTGGCGAACCGGCACTGGCACCAAAGTCCTTTGGTCGCAACAGTCTCGCAGGGTTGGCCTCGATCAAACAGTGAACCACTGCATAATCCAACATCTGGTTCAGCGTTCCCAACCCTTTACGGGTTTCGTCTTTTGTTGCGCGCCTGGTTATCTCTAACGCTTGTGCCAAGTGGGCACGAGTCAGATCGATTAAGCGAATATTGCCCAGAGTCTTCTTGAGATGA
This sequence comes from Aeromonas sp. QDB62, assembly GCF_027705695.1. NCBI lineage: Bacteria > Pseudomonadati > Pseudomonadota > Gammaproteobacteria > Aeromonadales > Aeromonadaceae > Aeromonas > Aeromonas sp. QDB62. The sequence continues at coordinate 34,923 of NZ_JAPDCD010000016.1, forward strand.
CGATTCCAACGCTCCTGATGGCATTGGAGGGTTTTGGGTTTGACGGCCTGAGCAACATGCTGTGCTTCGAGCCATCGTCCAAGCAACTCATCCATCGTCAGGGCTGTTTCATTTTTAGCCTTTTCTTGTGCCGCAAACTTGGTAGGATCAATGCCCCGCTTCACAAGCAGCACCGCTTTCCCATGCTCCTCTCTGGCTTTAGCCAGAGTCAGAGCAGGATAACTCCCCAGCAACAATTCGCCTTCACTACCACCAATCTTGAAGCGATATACAAAACGCTTGAGGCCACTTTCACGGATTTCTATTTTGAGTCCGCCACCATGCTTCGATTGAATCGCATAGCGTTTCACTTTAACCCCTTCGACTGGCTTGAGTGACGAGATCTCCAAGTCTTTACTTATCGCCATCGGTACCCCTCTCTGTACCCCTCCAGTGCAGTGCATTGGAGTGAGACTTTATGAAACAACTTGATACAGACATATTATGTAAACAACTGTTTTTAATCAAAAAAACATTTAATATAAAACCAACTGATTCTATATGAAACTAATAATTTCTGGACTCCTAAGGGACAGGCCACTGGTTCGACTCCAGTCGGGAGCGCCATATAAAACAAGGGGTTGGCATCATCACGACGCCAACCCCTTGGTCGTTTTTGGCGACAATGAATCTGGCCTGCCAACCTGCGGTGATGACCCTCTCCTTTCTGCGTTCAGAGCATGCGCTCTCTGATAGACTGCTTCTCTTCGGCTTGTCTGTGAGGCCAAGCCCTGTTTCATCTTGCAAAGGAGTGTTGGATGTCCGGATGTTCCTGGTGGGATAGATCCACCGGTTTTGCACTGCTGACCATTGTGCTGTGGGCCTCGCTGGCGGCGCTGACGTCACGGGTCACCAGCGTGTCACCACTGGTGCTGGTCGGGCTGGTGCTGTTTTTCTGCGGGGCCGGGACCTTGCCGTTCTGGCGCCAGTGGCGTGCTCGCCCAACTACCTGGCTGGTGACGATTGCGGCCTTGCTACTCTACCATCTGCTGCTCTTTATGAGCTTTCGCCATGCCCCTGTGCTGGAGGCAAACCTCATCAACTACCTCTGGCCGCTCTGCATCATTCTGTTCACCCCGCTGTTGCTGCCCGGCCACCCACTCCATGCCCGTCACCTGCTGGCTGGCGCCTTTGGTCTGGCGGGCTCCATGCTGGTGATGGTCAACGGCGAGCTGCAACTGCAGCAGGCCTATCTGCCGGGATACCTGCTGGCGCTGGGCGCGGCTGTCGTCTGGAGCGCCTACTCGGTGCTGTCACGCCGTCTGCCACCAGCACCCGCCGTGGTCACTGCAGCAGCCTGCCTGCCCGCAGGTTTGTTGGCGCTGCTGCTCGCTCGTCTGCTCGAAGGGCCTCTGCCGCTCGCGCAGATCCCCACCAGTGACTGGTGGCTGATCATCGGGCTGGCGCTGGGCCCGATGGGGGCCGCCTTTGTCACCTGGTATCTGGCGCTACGGGATGGGGATCCACGGCGGATTGGGGCGCTGGCCTACCTGACACCGCTGCTGAGTACCTTGCTGCTGGTGTTGCTCAATGGAGAAACGCTGACCTCGCGCCATCTGCTGGCCGGCGCCCTGATCATGGGAGGCGCCCTGCTCGGTATGCTGGGCCCACGCAACAACGCGCAAGCATCCCCAGCCAGTTAACTCGGCAACATGGGGCCACCTGACCCACGCTGTCATAAAAACGCCACCATCCCTGTTTAGGCTCGGGCCATGCTCCCCCATGGTCTGTGCTGACAGGAATCACCCCGTGAAAATCGCCCATTACGCCACCCTCTCCTCTCTGGTTCTGTTACTTGTCGCGGGAGGGCAGGCGCTGTCCCTCTACCACGGCTGGCAACAACTTGCCCGAACCAGTCAGGCCCAGCATCAGCACGAAACGCTGCAACAACTGGTGACCGTGACGCTGCAAAACAGTCTGCGGGACTACCTCAACAGCGGCGATCCGCAGCAACTGACCGCGGCAGAGAAGATCCGCCAGCAAGCGCTCTCCTCGATGGCCGCTCAGGATGATGCCGTGGCGGCCCCGCTCAGGCAGCAACTCGAACAGATGGCGCAGCGTATCGCGCACGACTATCAGGCCGCAGGCAAGCTCTCGGGCAACAGCCAGCTGCTGCTGCAAAATGCGGAGAGTGAGCTGGGCAGCCAGGTTATGGCGCTGATCCGCTATGGGGAGCAAGGCGCCAGCAGCGAACAAGCTGCCGTAGCGCAGCAATATCGCAGCGGTGCGGCCGAGATCCTGGCCAGCCTGCCGCGCCTCGCCCATTTGCGGCAAAGCTATATGGAGCAGGGCAACGAGAAGCTGCTCGAGGGGATCCGTTTCGAACTGGAGGCACTACAAAAACAGACGCAAGCGCTGCAAGCCTTGCCGCTGCTCGGCCTTTATGAAGAGGCGCCCACCGATGAGTTCACGCTGGGGGAGCCGGTGCGCAAGGAGCTGGGGGATCAACCGCGCAGTGAATTACGCTCGCTGCTGGGCCGCTATCCGCAGGAGCTGGTCAACAGCCGCACGGCGCTGCAACAGCAACAGGCTGGCCGCCAGGCCGTGCAGCAAGACATCATGGCGATGTTGCAAGCGACCAGGCAGATGGGGGAGCAACTTGCCCGCGAGCGGCAAGCTGTCAATCAGGAGTTGGCCACCATCCTCGGCACGCTGGCGCTCTGTCTGGTGGTGGTCGCCCTGCTGTTTGCGCTGGTGCAACGACGCTGGCTGCTCACCCCCTTGTTGCGACTGCGCCGTGCCTTTATGCAGCTCGATCAGACAGGGCAGGCCGAGCCGTTGCCTGCCGGGCACGATCGCAACGAGCTGGCCGATATCGTTGCCAGCTACAACCGGCTGATCGGCCGCCTGCAACTGGATCAGCAACAGAAAGAGGGGCAGCTGTCAGCGGTATCCCTCAGCCTGCAAGGAATGGTCAGCCAGGTTGACGAGATCCACCACAGCACCCGCACCACCGAACAGGTGGTCGACGAGAGCGGTCAGATGATGGATGAGCTGAACCAGCTGGCCGGAGAGGTCCATCAGGTCGCCGCCGACATCGCCCGGCATGCCCACCATAACGAACAAGCGATGAGCCAGAGCGAAGATCTGGTGGGTAGTATGCTGCACGCCACTCATCAGACCGGACTGGCAATTGATGAGAGCGATGAGGCGCTGCAAGCCCTCACCCGCTCGGTTGCCGATGTGACGGCCATTGTCGATGTGATCGGTCATATCGCTCAGCAGACCAACCTGCTGGCCCTCAACGCCGCCATTGAAGCGGCCCGCGCGGGGGAGCAGGGGCGCGGCTTTGCCGTGGTCGCGGATGAAGTGCGCCACCTCTCGGCCAATACCCAGCAATCCCTCAACCAGATCACCGATATTCTGGGGCGTCTGACCCAATCCGGTGAACAGCTTGGCACCGTGCTGAACCGGATCACCAGCGAGTCAAGCCGCCAGCGGGCACAGGCGGAGCAACTGCGCCAGACCACCCGGGCGGTACGGGAGATCGCCCGCAACACCGCAGTCATCGCCCTGCAGGGGGCCGACAACGCCAAAAGTCAGGAGCACAAGCTGGCCAGTTTTGCTGATCTGATCGCCCGTATCCATCAGCATGCCCGGCAGGTGAGTCAGCTCTCGGTGCAGGTTTCGTCCCATATCCATCATCAGGCGCAGCAGATCCCACGCATCCTCGGCCAGCAAGGCTGACCTTGCTTCTTATCGCCCACTTCCCTGCCAAGCGACTTTCCCTCCCTTGGCGGGAAAGTTTTTTTGCGCCACAAAATTATCTGTTACCTGCCGGTTAACTACGCCCTTCCCCGCTGCAGTATGAAAACCCGCACTGGCGCTGGTCGCAGCCACAAGAAAACGCTTTCATTACCGTAATACCTGCCGCTAGGCTGTTTACGACCTTGCCCATGATTATTTGCACTCGGTCATACTTTTGAAACGTTGAGGGAACTTTTCATTGATATTTCGCACCGCGAACGTACTCTTGGAGTTGTCCGATAGCCAAGAATCGGAACATAAAAAAACAACATGTGATGATCAGGACTGCGAACTACAGATGTGCCAAGACATCCGGATTTGCAGGTAACCAAGACAAGATTTTTTGCCCTTCGGGGTTTTGATTGCAATGCCAATACCGAGCGGTAGGCCTGATGCCAACTGCCGGAAAAAAAAAGCTAAGTCCATAAAATCAGGAGCAATAAAAATGGAAAAAGTGATCTTCAAGCGCGCCGCTTTGAGTGCCGCTGTGGTAGCCGCGCTGGTCGCCCCCGGCATGGCATTGGCTGCTCAGGACATGATGAGCCCAAACTACGGCAAATCCTATGAGGCCTTTGCCGATGATGCCAAGCTGAGCGGTGGCCTGTTCTACTTCCAGCGTGAGCGTGATCGTAAGAATGATGAGGGTAAGTACCAAAGCAACCTGAGCCACTCTACCGCTCAAGCAGCCCTTAACTTCAACTCTGGCTACGCGTGGGATGTTGTAGGCCTGGATCTCGGTGGCTATGGTGCCTACGACCTCGCCGTTGACCAGACTAACGGTGCCAACGAAGAAAATGAATTCTCCTTCTGGGGCAGTTCTTGGGGCACTAGCGATGGCTTGTCCGAGAACGGTGCCAGCCTGACCAATGCGGCTCTGAAGTTCAAATTTGGCAACAGCGTGACTGCCAAAGGCGGTTACACCCAGCTCTATGTTCCCGGTATCATCGGTGTGAACTGGTCCTATCAGCCGGGTACCTATCGCGGTGGCCAGATTGAAGGCAACTTCGGTGGTCTCTACCTGACCTACGCCATCGCTGACGAATACAAAGCCCCTTGGTTCAAAGAAACCCAGATGTTCTCTCGTTCCAAGTCCAAGCCTTGGGTGTCTGGTTACAGTCCATTGGAAGATCAATACAAGATCGATTACATCCACGGTATCGCAGCCCGTTACACCTTCGAAAATGGCACTGCTGTGACAGGTTCATTTGGTCAATCTAAAGACTACATGGACAGCTATCACTTCAAACTGGCCCACAAGTTTGACGTAATTGGCGGCCTCTCCACCAGCTACCAGTTCTACGGTTCTGAAACCTCTGATTTTGTCGCTACCGCAGGTGATGCAGGCAAAACCTACGATGGTATGGCATGGCAGCAAGCGCTGACCGCCGCATGGAACTACGCCCAGTACGGTTTCCGCCTGGAAGGTCTGTGGACCAAGGCTGAGGGTGATGAAGGCAACTACCTGCCCCGTCTGACCCGTGGCTACGGCAACTCACAGGGTGCCAACGAAATTTGGTGGGATTCCCGCTCCGACTGGAACGCCAACAACGAAAAAGCGCTGTTCTTCGGCGTGACTCGCTCGCTGGATGATTTGGTAGGTGCACCTGGCTGGTCTGTCGGTGTCTCCGGCGCCTACGGTTGGGATATTGAAGACGGTTACGGCCAGAAGCATGCTTCCGGCGAAGATACCGAATGGGCAGCCAACTTTGATGTCAGCTATACCGTGCAGGATGGCAAGCTGAAAGGCACCCTGTTCAAACTGCACTACACCGACTACAACAACGATCTGCCAACCAGCTGGGCATATCCGAACGTGTTCGCCTCCGAGCAGGACGTCAAGTTCCACATCATCATGCCGTTTACCATCATGTAATCAGGCAATACGATGTCAGCAAACCGGGCCACTTGGCCCGGTTTTCTTTTTTCCGGTTGGCAGGCTAACATGCGAGCCGGATAAGGGTTTTATCCGCTCACCAGCCCGCACGCTTTTGTCAGCAGTCACAAGGACGCCATCATGCCCCGTTTTGTTCTGATCACCGGTTGTTCCAGCGGTATTGGCCTCACCGCCGCACAGGCGCTGGGGCAGCACGGTTTTACCGTGATCGCCTCGGCGCGCAAGGCGGAAGATGTGGCCCGCTTGCAGCAACAGGGATTGCTGGCAGTACAACTGGATCTGGCAGACCCCGCCTCCATCGAGCTGGGTGCCAGTGCGGCGCTCCATCTGGCGGGCGGGCGCCTCTATGGCCTGTTCAACAACGGCGCTTATGGCCAACCCGGTGCGCTGGAAGATCTGCCCACCGAGGCGCTCAGGGAGCAGTTCAATACCAACCTGTTTGGCTGGCACCATCTGATCCGGCAGGTGCTGCCGCCGATGCTGGAGGCCAAAGAGGGCCGGATAGTGCAGAACAGCTCGGTACTGGGGCTGGTTGCCATGAAGTATCGCGGCGCCTACAACGCCAGCAAATTTGCGCTGGAAGGTTATAGCGACACCCTGCGCCTCGAACTGGCGGGCAGCGGGGTACATATCAGCCTGATTGAACCGGGCCCCATCGATACCCGTTTTCGTGCCAATGCCCGCAGCGCCTTCTTGCGTCACATCGATCCGGCCCAGAGCCGCCATCAGTCGGCCTACCGCCAGACCCTGACGCGGCTGGAAAAAGAGGGGGCCACCAGCGGCTTTACCCTCTCCAGCGAAGCCTGCATCCCGCCACTGCTCCATGCACTGACCCACGCCCATCCCAAGGCGCGCTATCCGGTGACCACTCCGACCCGGCTGTTTGCCTTCCTGCGACGGGTATTGCCCACTCGCTGGCTCGACAAACTGCTGGCCAAATCGGCCTGATCCGGTGATTGGCGACAAGCATCCTGCCGCCCGGATTGGGTTAGCTGTATAGAGGCGTAATCCAATCCGCCAACCTTGTTTATCCCTCTCTTCAATAGTGTTCACCGTTGCTGTAGTAGGCGCTCTTGACCAGGGGGATCACCTGCACCACCACATAGGTCTGCTCCCCCAGTACCTGCTTCAGATGGCGCGTAATAAGGCGCGCGGCGGCATCCTGCATCTCCTGCGGCCGTTCGAACCAGTGCAACTCGACAAACGGAAATCCCGCCTCTGGCTCGCCGTTACGGATCCAGCAACTCTCCACCCGCTCCATGGTGACAAACTCCGGCTTGCCGCCGGTCAGCTCGCAAAGCTCGGCCAGCAGCGGGCCGCTCAGCTGTTGCAGGGTATCGAGCGTCACGGCGCGAAAACGAAGATGGGGCATGGCAAACCTCTTGGTTATCTGAAATGAGGACTTATCATAGGAGTTATTGTCAGCAAGAGAAGTCACCCGGCGCATATTAAGGATCCCCATGAGATTTCATCGCACCCTCTTTGCCTTCCTGCTCTGCCTGCTGCTACCGCTGCACGCCTTTGCCGATCCCGCCTTCTATCGGGTGAGCAAGGGCAACCAGCAACACTGGCTGCTGGGCTCCATCCATGCGGGCAAGCCTTCCCTCTATCCTCTTCCCGAGCCGGTCGAGCGCGCCTGGCTGCAGAGTCGCGCACTGGTGATGGAGGTGGACATGAACAGCATCACGCCGGATCAGTGGCAACAGACCGCCTCCCTTACCCGACTGGTGGATGGCAAACCGCTCAAGGATCATCTGCCTGCCGAGCTCTATCAACGCACCCTGATGGCGGGCGCCCGCTATGGCATCGACGAGGCTACCCTCGCCACCCTGCGCCCCTGGTTTGCCGCCATTACCCTGACCCAGGCCGCCATGGCCCGCTCCGACTTCAAGAGTGAACTAGGGATAGACCAGCACTTTGCTACCCGGGCCGACAAAGAGGGCAAGCCGGTAGTGGGCTTTGAAACCCTGCTGGAGCAGCTCGGTTATCTGGCCAGCGTGGGTGACAACCAGACCCTGATGCTCGCCAGCACCCTGGATGAGCTGCCGATGCTGGAGAGCGGGTTCGCCGCCGTGATGAAGGCGTGGCAGCAGGGGGATGAGGCGACGCTGATCAATCTGCTCAAGGAGGAGATGGCCCCGCCCGCGCTACAGAGCTGGATGGAGCAGACCCTGCTGGCCGAGCGCAACCACAACTGGCTGAAAAAATGGTCCACCCTGCCCAGCGAGAGCTTTATCGTGGTAGGCGCGCTGCACCTTTACGGCGAACAGGGATTGCTGGCGTTGCTTGAGCAGCAGGGGTGGCACATTACCCCGCTCACCACCCCGGGCCCGGTGCAGACTCAGGAACAAGGAGTCCAGTGAGAACGATCACAGAACACACTGGTTATTAAACAACCTGAAAGGGAGTTGATCGGGATCATCCCGGACGGGGCAAAGAGGTATTTATCATGCCTGTCATCAACCGGGTGACAGGAGCAATAAAATGGACTTTTGGCTGGACCTGATGTTTGGCAACAGCGTGGGATTGATGTCGATGCTGGTGATTATCGGCACCTTCTTGCTCATCAGCTCTTACGCGGCTTACTTCATCTACAAAGTGATGCACTCGCAGCCACCTCATTCACAGCAACCCTATTCTCAACAACCCAAAGAGGGAAAATAATCCTCTGACACAGGCGGTCGCTCACACTGACCGCCTGTGCTGTTTTATGGTTCGCGACTGTGCTTCCCGGGCCAGACTGCACTAATGTCCATGCTTGGCGCCCCTTATCCCCTCCCCCTTTCCCCGTTTTCTGTGCCGGTTACGGCCGTTATAATGGCCCCCACTTTTTCTTATGGGGAGCCTGCCGTGTCTCATAACGACGAACTCTCGCTATTCATGAATGAAGTGGCCGACGTGCGGCCCATTCGCAGCGACAACATCCATCCCCATGCGGCCAAATCCGCCCCGACCGAGGCGCAGCTCGCTCGCCGTCAGGCTGCCACCGCCGAGCAACTCGCCCTCGACCACCTCACCATGGAGGCCATCGAGATGCGCGATCCGCACGAAATCGTCGGCTTCAAACGCGATGGGGTGCAGGAGGGGGTCTACAAGAAGCTGCGGCTCGGCAAATACGAGCTGCAGGCCAGCCTGGACTTGCACCAGAAAACCCTCAATGAGGCGCGCCAGACACTGGTGCAGTTCATTGCGGATTGTGAAGTCCGGGATATCCGCTGCCTGCTGATCCTGCACGGCAAGGGGGAGCGCAGCACCCCGCGCGCCCTGCTGAAAAGCTATGTCAGCGCCTGGTTGCCGCAACTGCCCGCCGTCATGGCGATCCACAGCGCCGAGCGTCGCCACGGCGGCAGCGGTGCTCTATACGTGCTGCTGCGTAAAAGCGAACGCAAAAAAGCGGAAAACCGCGAACGGCACCAGAAGCGGCTCGGCTAATCCGCGTTTCGCCCCCACGCCTTTGGCCCGCCTGCATGAAGGTGGTCAACTATACAGCGGCGGTGTTAGCATCGAACGGCCCCGAGCATGCCAGGTACGGGGCGGCATACCATCAGGGACGATAACAAGGACAATCCCATGTCATATCAAAAGCTTGAACAACATCAGCAGCAGATCCACCGCTTTAGCCACCTCGCCGCCATCTGCGGCTGGGATCAGGCGGCCATGATGCCGGAAGGGGGCAACGATGCCCGCGCCGAAGCGATGGCCGAACTCGGTCTGCTAATCCACCAGAAGCGTACCGCTCCCGAGCTGGGTGACTGGATTGCCAGGGCCGAGAGCGAGCCGCTGGATGAGGTGCAACGGGCCAACCTCGGCGAGATCAAGCGCCAGTGGCAAGATGCCAGCCTGCTGCCCGGTGAGCTGGTCGAAGCGCTATCGCTCGCTGGCAGCAAGTGCGAGCACGCCTGGCGCAGCCAGCGCAAGAACAACGACTGGGCCGGCTTTGCTCCCAATCTCGAGGAGGTGGTGAAACTCTCCCGTGAAGTGGCGCAACTGCGGGCCGATGCGCTTGGCGTGCGCCCCTACGACGCCATGCTGGCGCTCTATGAGCCGGGCATGACCAGCGCGCGGCTCGATCAGATCTTCGGCGATCTCACCAGCTGGCTGCCGAACCTTATTCAGACCGTGAGCGAACAGCAAAAGGGCGATGCCCTGCTGCTGCCGCAAGGCCCCTTCCCTATCCCGCCCCAACAGGCGCTCGGTCAGGAGGTAATGGGACTGCTCGGCTTTGATTTCGCCCACGGCCGCCTCGATGTGAGCAGTCACCCCTTCTGTGGCGGCGTGCCGACCGATGTGCGGATCACCACCCGCTATAACGAGCAGGAGTTTGTCTCCAGCCTGATGGGCATAGTGCACGAGACCGGCCATGCCCGTTACGAACAGGGGCTGCCGCGCCATCTGCTGGGTCAGCCGGTGGCCGAAGCGCGCTCCATGGCAATCCACGAGAGCCAGAGCCTGTTTTGCGAGATGCAGCTGGGCCATCATCCGGCCTTTCTGAGTCTGCTGGCACCGCGCATTCGTCACCACTTCGGCGAGCAGGCGGCGTTTGCGCCGGACAATCTGGCCAAGCTCTACAGCCGGGTCGAGCCGGGCTTTATCCGGGTCGATGCGGACGAGGTGACCTATCCGGCCCACGTCATCCTGCGCTACGAGCTGGAGCGGGATCTGGTGGAAGGGAAGATCGAGGTGGCCGACATCCCCGAGCTGTGGGACGCCAAGATGCAGCAGTGGCTGGGGCTCTCCACCAAGGGCAACTACCGCAATGGCTGCATGCAGGATATTCACTGGACCGACGGCTCGTTCGGCTACTTCCCGAGTTACACCCTGGGCGCCATGTATGCCGCCCAGCTACGCTTTGCGCTCGAGAAAGAGCTGGGCAGCATGGGTGAGGTGATCGCGGCGGGCCGTCTGCCGGAGATCTTCGGCTGGCTCGGTCGCCACATCTGGTCACAAGGGAGCCTGCACAGCACCGACGAGCTGGTGCGCCGTGCCACCGGTGAAGCGCTCAACCCGCACTGGCTGCGCCAGCATCTGGAACAGCGCTACCTGAAGTAATGAGCGCAGTAAGCTAACAGCAGAACGGGGCCCTTTTTAGTTAACCACTACAGGGCCCCGTTTTTATGGCGGTTCATTTTTATGGCAGTGCATGGCACAGCACGCCATCACCATGTAGTAAAAAGAGAGGATTCAGAGGGGATCAGGGGAACCCAGCAACTCGCGCAGTTGCAGGATATTGCCCTCAGGGTCGAAGGCATTGCGCACCACGAAACCGGGCCCTGTCCACTGCTGTGGCAGCAGGCCGCCGCCGAGATCCGCCGCCTTCGCTTCCGCCCAGGCAAGGCTGGAGACGGTGAAGAACAGCTTGATGGCCCCCTCTTCCCGTAGTTCTGGCGGGCGGTTGATAACGACCTGCTCGGCATAGGGCTCTGGAATGGCGTGGATCAGCAGCTGGATATCGCTGTTTTCCAGCACCACCAGCTGCTCATCCTGATTGCAGACCACCATCTGCAGCAATGTACGGTAAAACTGGGTCAGCAGGCCCGGATCCTTGGCATAGATCAGGGCACCGGCACGAGCGGGGCCTGGCATGGAGCACTCCTCAATAGTGAACGACCGGGTGGACAGATCTCCACCTTCTCACAGTTGCGCGCCCCGTTCGATCCTTTTTAGCGGCTCGTCAGACTCACTGCACAAAGTGCCACTGCCGCAGCGCCAGCGTCGGCGGCGGCCCCTGATCTTCGCCCATATCCGCCATGCCCAGCGCCTCGTCATAATGCACCCCGCCAGCGCCGCTCTCGGTCAGATGCTTGGCACGCACCGCCCCGTACAGACCGCCACTCCCGGCAATCTTCATCTCGGTGAGCGGAGCATAGAGGGCGGCATAGAGCGGGGTATTGCCCGACAACTTGACCCCATCCTTGCCACTGTATGCGGAATAGATGGAAATCGCCGGATTACCTGCCGGTGTCAGTCCCTGCTTGCCTGCCGTGACCTCGGCTCCGGCCCCGAGATCGATCTTGCCGCTGACGATCAGGGTCAGGCTGCTGCCCGGCTCGACCGTCAACTGGTTGCTGCCGCCCATGGTGAAATCCTTGCCGATCAGCAGCACCACATCCCCCTTGATGGTGAGCTTGGCATCCGACCCCATATTGAGGCTATCGAGCTGATACACGGTCTGCTCCTTGCCAAACAGCTCCCCCTTGCCGGGCAGCGGCAAGGCAGGCTTGTTCTGGTTACTGCTGGTGACCGAGCCGGTAGAGGGATCCGTGGTCAGCACCATCTGCTGGGTGGCCCCGAGCGTCAACGGGCCATTGATGGGCAGTGTTGCAGGGGGGAACGATTTGGCCAGCGCGGCCACATTGAGCGGGTCACACACCTGCCCGGCTACCGGTGGCAGCTTGGGGTGGGTGCGGTACTGGGGATCCAGATACTTCTGGTTTTCAGGGTCATTGAAGCTGCCAATCCCGCCATAGCTCAGCTGTCCACTGTCAATACTCGTCTTCCAGCCCATAGCAACGTCACCATTGACCGCCACCTGGCCACCGATGCGTCCCCCTTTCAGAGTCAAACTGCCGCCCCCTTTCACATTACCGGAGACCCGGACAATCTTGTCCGAAGAGGGGGAGATAATGACGTCGCTCCCGGCATTCACGTTGCCGGAGATGGGGGAAGATCCGTTCAGGGTCACCGAGCCGGTCGCCCGTACATCGCCCCAGATGGGGGAGTGCCCGGCGAGCACCATATTGGCCTTGTCGCTAACGGTCGCCACCTTGGCATTCTGGTTGATGTTGGTGCCGCCATATTTGCCCTTACGCGAGTCATAGCTATCGATAAGACCGCTGCCGGAGAGGCTCAACCCTTCGCACGCCACCACCGAATCCTGGAAGATCAGATTGCCCGGTTCACGCTTGAGGGCAAACAGCGCGTTGAGGCTGGCATTTCCCTCCAGATAGCGGCCATGGCTCTGCAACGCCAGCTTGCTGTCGGCTTCAGTATCCAGCTGCTCGATGCTGAAGCGGCTACCCGCCATCGCCCCTTCGCCCTTGCCCGGCACCTTCTGCACCAGCCGATCCCACTCGATGCGCGGCTCGGCGCCAAGCGCCTGACGCAGGGCGCGATAACTCTCGTTCATTCCCTGCTCGGCACTGAGCTGCGCATTGATCTTCTTGTGAAAATTGCCGCTCAGGCGAGTCTGCAACTGGTTCTCCTGAATGCTGGTAAACACCAGCAGACTCGACAGCAGGCTCACTACCAGCACTACCAGCAATACGGCTCCCCGCTGCCTCTTCAATCCCTTGTTCATCCTGCTCCCCCAGTTGTGGCGTTGGCACCGGATGTGGCCAGCGCTGCCGCCCAGACCGCCTTGCGACGGGCCACCTGCACCTCTACCCCCGGCTCCAGATAGCCGGGCAGCCCTTCGGGCAAGATACGGATATTGACCAGCGTCCCCTGCTGGCCGAATTCAAGATCCTGAAGATGCGCCAGCAACAGGCGCGCGCCGTCCCCGTCATCGCAACTGAGTACCGGCGGCGTGAAGCGGTACTGCTCGGTAAAATCGGCGGTTTTCTGGTTGCCAAGGCAGGAGAGCACCTGACTGCCCCCCTCCACCTTGAAGGCGAGCGTCAGGCGATCAGGGGTGACGGCAATCAGCTGATCCGCCTGCTTGATGCTGTTGGTAAAGGTCAGCGTGGCAAAGCGCAGCACTTCGTTTGCCTGCTCCAGCGCCTTGCTCTGCTCGACCGTGCTCTTGATGGGCACGTACCCGGCAAAAATCGCCAGTATCAACATCAGACCGAGCACCATGGAGATCATCAGCTCGACGAGACTGACGCCTCGCTGTCGGGAGGGAACGCTCAGCATAGGGGGGGAAATCCTGCGTTCAGCGCCACCCGCTTGGCACCGGAGACCCGCTTGTCCTGCCACTCGATAGCGACCACAAAGTTATCGCTGTAGCGGTTCGGCAGCACCAGCCGGTGGCCATCATGCAGGGTGAAACGGGCGAGAAAATCGGCCTGGGTGAACCGCTCCGGCTTGCGCTGCACTTCGCACAGCGAGCTCCAGATCTGCTCCACGCTGTTGCTCGCCTCTATGGTGGCCAGCGTGCTCTGCAGGCTGTAGTGTGCCTGCTGCAACGAGACCACCTGCCCCTTGGCGAGACCGAGAAACACCATCACCGCCAACACCATGGAGACCATGATCTCCACCAGATTGAAACCCTGCTGGCGAGCAGGCGCGGCGTGTCTCATGAGCAACTCCCTTGCAGCAGCTGACCGCTCGGCGCCACACAGAGCACGCGCTGATCACCGAGTCGATTGGCCAGAGTGATCTCGGTGTGGCGGCTGCTGCCGGTTGGCGCGATCCGGATCGGCTCAAACGGCTCGATCACCACGCCGCCAGCGGGTGCTGCCGCCTGACGCAGCAACTTGCTATCGACCATCACCTCCCAACCGCCGCTCTCGGTGCCCTGCAGCACCACCGGCAGAGTCAGCTTGACCGCCTCGCTACGGGCAAAACGGTAGGCAGAAGCGAGCTCGGTAGCAGAGCGCTCGAGCCGCTCGGCCGCGAGGCGCTGACTCATGGAGGGCACCGCAACCAGCAGCAAGATGGCGGCAATGCCGACCGTGACCATCAACTCAATCAGGGTAAATCCGCGCACGTTCATCTTATGATCCCCAGCAGTCATGACGGTTGGCCGCGCGATAACCGGTGTGATCGAGCGTCAGAGTGCCGCACTCATCCTGTTGTCGCGTCGTCGGAATGGCTTTGAGCAGGTAGTCGCCAGCGTCTTGCTGGCTGTAGTTGAATTGGTAGAAATCCGTGCAGGGAGGAGGGACAAACGTGTCGGGATAACGGCCCTGTTGGGTATAGATACGTTCGAGGGCGAGCGCCTGCTCCAGCAGTTGCTGCTGTGCTTCGTAACGACGCCCCTGTTGCAGATACCCCTGATACGCTGGCAGCACGATGGCCGCGAGAATGCTGACAACCGTCATGGCGATCAGCAATTCGATCAGACTAAACCCCCGGCAATGGGGCCATGCCGTACAGTCGTTCACTTATCATCCTTGGCAAGTGTTGTTGTTATTGGTCGGCCGCTGGCCGCAAAGAGCATGACTTAATAATCACGAAAAATTAACTGACTCGATTGAACAACACAAAACCGTTCCCCTCAATCGCAAAAAGATAATTATGTGATCTGTTATCAGTTTTTAATCAGCTTGCAACACCACTAATCTCGCAAGGCAAATAAAGTTGAGCCAATCCCCCTGCCGAGTCGCTCGGGGTGAAACGACGGGGTAGCCGATTTTTGCTATCCCTGTCCGCTTCTGGCTAGTCACAACCCCCTCGCCCCCTTACTCTCTTGCCATCTATTCCAACAAAATATCCCAGCAAAGGCGCCATGCAATGAATGCGAAGCCAAGCCCAGACCCATCACCGGATGATGTGATCAACGCCCTCAGCCGCGAACAGTGCCACGCCGCGCGGCTCGCCCGCGATGCGCGCTTCGATGGCCGCTTCTTTACCGGCGTGATCTCGACCGGCATCTACTGCCGGCCCGTCTGTCCGGCACGGCCACCGCACGAGCACAATGTGCGCTACTTCCAAAGCGCCGCTGCCGCCGAGCAGTATGGCCTGCGCCCCTGTCTGCGCTGTCGCCCGGAGCTGGCCCCCGCAGCCCGTGGCGATCTGCCTGTTGAGCTGGCACGCATACTGGCCCGCATCGATCGCGGCGAGCTGGCGGACGGCACGCTCGCCGAACTGGCTGCAGAGGCCAGGATCAGCGAACGCACGCTGCGCCGCCAGTTCGAGCAGCACCTCGGTGCCTCGCCAAAACAGGTAGAGCAGACGCGCCGCCTGCTGCTCGCGAAACGGCTGCTGACCGAAACCGGGCTGCCCATCACAGATATCGCGTTTGCGGCAGGCTTTGCGAGTATCCGCCGCTTCAACGACGCTTGGCTGAACGCTTACGGGCTGGCCCCGCGCACCCTGCGCCAGCAAGAGCAGCACGATGACGCGACAGAACACATTGGCTCGGAGCCGCGCGGCGCAACCCTGACGCTGCAACTGCCCTACCGCCCTCCGTATGATGTGGCGGCCATGTTGGCGTTCTACCGGCTGCGGGCGATCCCGGGGCTGGAGCGGGTGGATAGTGAGGTGTATGAGCGGCGCTACCGGGTCGGCGATCAGGTTGCGCTGGTACGCATCGCGCAGGGCAAGGGGCATAGCCTGCAGCTCACCGTCCATGATCTGCCGCTCGCGGCGCTGCCTGATCTGCTGTATCGGGTGCGCCGGATGTGGGATCTCGATGCCGACATGCAGCGGATCGGCGATCGGCTCGGTCAGGATCCGCTGCTAGCCCGTTTGCAGGCGCGCTGGCCGGGCGTGCGGCTGCCCGCCGGCTGGGATGAGTACGAGGTGATGCTGCGCGCCATCGTCGGCCAGCAGGTGTCAGTCAAGGGGGCCATCACCCTGCTCGGGCGACTGGTGGCCCGCACCGGGGCGCAATTCGGAGTGGCGCAACTGCCGACCCCCGCCCAGTTGTGCGAACTCGATCTCGACGGCATCGGCATGCCCGGCAGCCGCATTCGCACCCTGCGGGGAGTGGCCGAGGCGCTGGCCAGCGGCGAACTGACCCTAACTACGGCCAATGACGAGCAGTTGCTGGCGCTACCGGGCATAGGCCCCTGGACAGTTTCTTACTGGCGGCTGCGCTGCGGGCTGGATACCGACGCCTTCCCCGCCTCCGATCTGGTGCTGCAAAAGGCGCTCGGGGGCGGCACCAAGCTGCCGGTGAAGGAGGTGTTGGCGCAAAGCGCAGCGTGGCAACCGTGGCGCAGCTATGCGGCCAGCTGGCTGTGGCACGCCATGAGCGAAGCACCCAATTTGCTGCTCCATGCCACCAGCAACGAAAACCAGCCAGATAACCAACAACAGGAGATAACCCCATGATCCGCTACGATATCCTGCCGACCCGCTGTGGCGATCTGCTGGTCGCCATCAATGAATCTGGTCTGGTACACGTGGACTTTGTGGTGGGCCTGCGAGCACTGCCAGATATGAGTGGCTGGCAACAAGAGCGCGAGGCGCTGGCCCCCTTCCTCGCCGAATTTGACGCCTATTTTGCCGGTCGCTTGCAGCGCTTCTCCCTGTCCCTTGCGGCTCGCGGCACCGCTTTTCAGCAAGCGGTGTGGCAATCATTGTGTGATATTCCCTACGGCGAAACTCGCAGCTACAGCGATATTGCCCGAGCCATCGGCAAGCCCGATGCGGTACGGGCAGTGGGGGCGGCAAACGGTCGCAATCCACTCTCGATCATCGTTCCCTGCCATAGGGTGATCGGCCAAAACGGCAGCCTGACCGGCTATGCGGGGGGATTGGAGATCAAAAAGATGCTGCTGGATCTGGAAAATAGCCCTCGTAATACCGCATCAAGCCACGCTACCTGAATATCACACGTTATATGCTATACCTCGTCATAAATGATAATTGAGAGCGCATGGCGTAACGTTAAATAACAAAACAGGTATGATAGCCTTCACATTAAGGTAATGGCGCAACATTCAACAACCATGACCCAACGAAAAAACAACAATTGAAATGGAAATTTCCTTTCCGTTCCAGATTATCAAGTGTGATTGCCATTCATTTTTACCCTCTGCTCAATTAGTATTATGCTGACCACAAACCACTTTTAATGACCGTTAGCGAATCCATATTGAATGAATAAAAATGACCGACAACGCCTGATCAAAACGCGCCTGATAATTGATAAGGAAGTCAGTGTAAAAGCGTTGGCCGGTACTTTTTCTGTGACCGAAAGAACGATCCGCAATGATTTACAAGCGCTAGCTGACAAGCATCTTTGCGAAATGTTCTATGGCGGTGCCAGATTGATCAAACATGATGAAGACATCTATTTTGAATCAACATCCATCAACAATATATCGACTCTGCTTGAGACGTCCTCCACCACCAAGGCCAGGAGTTACCCTGCGGTAAGCAGGGCCAATGAAACCTCTCCAGAGATTTATATATTGGGATCATTCAATATTGACATTGTATTAGAAGTAAATGAATTTCCAAAAGTTGGGGAAAGTGTGCTGGCACACTCTACTAAATATTATGGTGGTGGCAAGGGAGCAAACCAGGCAATTGCGGCTGCAAAAATAAATGATCAGGTTCACCTGACAATCAAGGTAGGTCAGGACCTGTTTGCCGATAGAGCCAAAAACCCTGGCGAATGCCAATATTGCCTCATTGAATATTCTTGAGGATGCAGAGCACCCAACGGGTAATGCCATCATTCTGGTATCACAACCCTCTGGCGAAAATAAAATTGCAATTAACTTGGGTGCCAACAGCCACATCACAGTGGATGATATCATTCATGATCTCGATTATATTCGTGACTGTCGCGTTTTTTTGACCCAACTGGAAAACAACTTCGACATCATGTCACTTGCGATAACTTATGCAAAGAAAAGTGGTGCGACGACCATTCTCAACCCGACTCCATATAATGATAGCGTGAAGAAAATATTGCCTTTTGTCGATATCATCACCCCCAATGAGATTGAGGCTTCAGATTTGTCTGGCATTGTTATCAATGATCATGAATCAGCCAGACTGGCGGCAAAGAGAATATATAAGCTGGGAGTTAAACATGTCATCATCACGCTGGGCGATAAAGGGTGCCACTATTTTAACGGGAACCGTCACTTTCATTTGGCTGGGCACAAGGCAGCCGTAATTGATAGCAGCGGGGCCGGCGACTCATTTAATGGATCGCTTGCTGCCTCTATTGCCAATGGTAAGTCGATTGAAGATTCACTGATATTTGCCAATGCATTCGCATCATTGAAAGTCGAACGTCGTGGTGCATCAAATATGCCAGACACATCTCTGGTTGAAGCAAGGTTATCCACAAATAATTTGTAACAACACACTGTAAACAAATTAACTGCCAATCTATTTACACTATTACTGACAGAGGTATTTATGTTAGTCATCCACTCGTACTCCATTGCGATTATCATGTGTATTATTACAATGATATGTTGGGGCTCTTGGGCCAACACCACCAAGCTGGTTGATGAAAAAAATGGCCTTTCCAGTTATATTATTGGGACTATTCAATCGGCATCCTGTTGTTTACCTTGCTGCTGGCGTTCACGTTAGGCTCGTCCGGTGATGAAGGTCGCCACTTTATAGCCGATTTACAGCAAGCTGATTGGCAAAACTTTGGCCTGGCCATCCTCGGTGGCATCATTTTCAACCTGGGTAATATCTTGCTGGTGGCCGCTATTGCACTGGCGGGAATGGCTGTTGCGTTCCCGGTTGGCGTCGGGATTGCACTGGTACTTGGCGTTATCGTCAATTATCTGGCCGTACCGGTTGGCGAACCTTATGTGCTCTTTATCGGCGTTGCCTGTGTCACCGTTGCGATTATCTTGACCGCTATTGCTTACGGCCGTCTCAAGCAGCAACAGAGTGCAAAAATGCGTGGTTTGATCACTGCCATCATTGCCGGTGTGGTCATGGGCTGGTTCTATCGCTTTGTCGCAGCCTCTATGGCCGTTGATTTTTCTGCACCGGCAGCCGGTTTGCTCACTCCTTATTCCGCGCTGGTCTTCTTTGCCATTGGTGTACTCCTCTCCAGCTTTGTCTGGAATACCATCATGATGAAGAAGCCAATCTCTGGCCCGGTCATTAATGGTAGCGATTACTTCAAAGGGACCGTCAAAGAGCATGCGGTCGGTATTCTCGGTGGCGTTATCTGGAGTATTGGCATGAGCTTCAGCATTTTGGCCTCTGGCCCGGCAGGCTACGCTATTTCCTATGGCCTCGGTCAGGGTGCCACCATGATTGCCGTTATTTGGGGTGTCTTTGTCTGGCGTGAATTTGCCAGCGCACCTGCCGGAACCAACAAGCTCATCAACGCTATGTTTGCTTTCTATATTCTTGGCATTGCTCTGATCATCGCCGCGAATAGCATTTAATACAGGATATCTATCATGTTGAATAATAAAATTGTCGTTCTGGGTAGTACCAATCAGGATCTGGTTAACAAATCCAGCCATCTGCCAAAAAAAGGCGAGACCATCATCGGCTATGAATTTTTCAGCGCTCGCGGTGGCAAAGGCGCCAACCAGGCAGTAGCTGTCAGCAACATGGGCGGTAAACTCAGTTTTATCTCCTGCCTGGGTAAAGATGATTTTGCCAACCAGTTGATCGCGGATTATCAGCGATCTGGTATGGATACCAGCAAAATGGTTCAACTGGACGATGTGGCCACCGGCTTGGCCCTTATCATGGTCGATGAGCAGGGCTGCAACTGCATCAGTGTTGCCCCCAACGCCAATGCCATGCTGACCAAAGCATTTGTTACCGAGCAACTCGATAGCCTGCGCCAGGCAGACTACCTGCTGATGCAGCTGGAAACACCGATTGATGGGGTGGAGCTGGCGGCCAAAGAGGCCCACCAGGCCAATACCTATGTGATTATCAACCCAGCACCCGCCAAACCCTTGAGTGATGATGTCTATCCCTATATCGACCTTATCACCCCCAACGAGACAGAAACCGAGATCCTGACTGGCATCAAGGTGACTGATCACGCCAGCGCAGAAGCGGCCGCTACCCTGTTGCAGCAAAAAGGGGTGAAGAATGTGATCATCACGCTGGGTGAGAAGGGGGCGTATCTGCAAAGTGCCGATGGCATCAAGGAGATCATTGCGGGCTTCCGGGTCGATGCCAAAGATACCACCGCTGCTGGCGATACCTTCAATGGCGCATTAACCGTTGCGCTGAGTGAAGGGAAATCCCTGCGTGATGCCGTGCTCTTTGCCCACCGTGCCAGTGCCATCTCGGTCAGCCGCATGGGGGCGCAAAGCTCCATTCCGAGCGGGGAAGAGGTCGAACAGTTCAACCATTAATGCCACAAACAAAAGCCCCGGAGCCATGCTCCGGGGCTTTTTTATTTCTTCCCGACCCGCGCTGATTTAACAGAACTGCAGTTCGGCAATCACCTCTTCAAACTCCCCATCACATGCATTTCGCAGCGGTTGCAGTCAAAGCGTAGGCGGAAGGTGTCTTTACCCATCTTGAGCTCCAGCGGCTCGGCCTTGAGACCGGGCACCTCGTTCGGGCAGAGGTTCTGGCTGTAACGGATACAGTGCTTGGTGATCATCAGCACCACTTCCCGCTCCTCCTTGTTTGCCTCGTAGGCGGGGGCAATACGCTCGACCCCGTGTTCGCGGAAGAACTGCTCGGCCGCGCTGTTCAGTACGTTGCCAAGATAGGAGAGACGGTGCTGGGGATAGCTGATATCCCGCAGGGCGATGCGTCGATCGGGACGCTGGTAGCTGGCCACGCGCGCGGCCTCCAGCGCGGCGATGCCATCCCGGCGCAAGCCGTTGAGCTGTGATGCCGCGATGAATAGCGGGTGAGTGAATACCAACTCAATCTTTCGCGCCACAAACAGGGTATTGCCGAGTTTGCCGAGCTGGTCACGCGCCTGTTGCAACGCCCGCTCCGGGTTGTCGGCAGGCTGCTTGTCGCAAGGCAGCATCACCGCTGCGCTGATGGCCTGCTCATCGGTAAGCGTGAGGCTCACGCCCTCATCGCACTCTGCAAGCACCATATCGACCCGGATGCGGCGATCCGCGCTCGCCTTCTCCAGCATCTTGCTGAACGCCTGATCGTGGTTGCGGTAGATTTCGGTGCCCACCTTCAACCCCAGCATGCGCTCTGACAGGAGTAACTGCTTACCTTCCACTTTATTGAGGCGCATCCCCACCAGCTCGTTATTCGGCTTGAAGAAGCCGAGACCGTCGCCGTTGTTGAGGGTGACCTGTTTGCCGTCGATCTCGATGCCATCCTTGGTCACTCTGGTGACGCGCCCCAACGGCTCGCCCACATACTTCGGGCTCTTGGTGGAGTCGATCCCTTGCTGACGACCATTGAGGAAGTAGTCGGTGCTACCGCGGTTGAAGCTCTTTTTCGGATCCGGCGTGAAGCTGTAGCTGCAACGACCCGCCGAAGCGGCCACCAGATCGGAGCGACTGTCGAGAATGGCGTCGAGCTTCTGGCGATACCAGGCGGTGACGTTCTTGACGTAATCGAGCCCCTTGAGGCGCCCTTCAATCTTGAAGGAGCGGATCCCCGCGGCGATCAACGCCTCCAGATTGTCAGTCTGATCCATGTCCTTGAGCGACAGCAGGTGGCTGTCGGCCACCAACACTTCGCCGTCCGGCTTTTGCAGCGAGCAGGGCAGACGGCAGAGCTGGGCACATTCACCGCGGTTGGCACTGCGGCCGGTGCGGGCGTGGCTGATGTTGCACTGGCCGCTGTAGGAGACACAGAGCGCGCCGTGGATAAAAAACTCCAGCTGCACATTGGTCGCCGCACTGATCTCGCGGATCTGCGCCAACGACAGTTCGCGCGCCAGCACCACCTGAGAGAAACCCACATCCTGCAGAAACTTCACCTTCTCCGGCGTGCGGTTGTCGGTCTGGGTACTGGCATGGAGCGCGATGGGAGGCAAATCCAGCGCCAGCAGCCCCATGTCCTGCACGATCAGCGCATCGGCACCGGCTTCGTAAATCTGGTGGGTCAACCGCCGGGCCTGCTCCAGCTCGTGATCGTGCAGCAGGGTGTTGAAAGCGACAAAGACCTGGGCACCGAAACGGTGGGCGTGACGCGCCAGCGCTTCGATATCTTCGAGGGAGTTGCCCGCCGCACTGCGGGCGCCAAAGGCGGGGCCACCCATGTAGACGGCATCGGCACCATGGTTGATGGCTTCGATGCCGTAGGCGAGGTTCTTGGCCGGAGCCAGCAGCTCCAACCGGTTGTTGTGGCTTAACGGGTGCTTGTTCTGGTGCATGGTCTCGGGATCAGGGCGGACAGCAAATGGCCGCTACTCTAGCCCATTCACCACCCGCGTGCCTTGATCCCGCTTAAGGTATCCAAAAAATGCAGGATTAGAGAACCACCTTGATTGCCAGCAACAGATCGCCCACGAGAGGACTAAAGCACCACCTTCAAGGCCAACCCAAGCAGCACCAGGCCGCTCACCTTGTCGATCACAAAGGATTTGGCTTTGAGCCACGCCAGTACGGGCCCACGCGAGAGCACCAGCGCCACCAGCACGTACCAGACGGCGTCGATCCCGCCCGCGGTGAGCATCATGATGCCCCCTTCGCTCCAGCCGGTATCGGCTCGCACAAACTGGCTAAACAGGGCGATAAAGAACACCGCCAGCTGGGGATTGAGGAAAGCCACCATAAAACCTTCAAAGGCCCCCTGCCGACCGCGCAACTGATGCACCTCTTCACTCGCTTCGCCGCTGGCTGGTTTTGCCAGCAAGGCTTTCACCCCGAGCCAGGCAAGAAATGCGGCGCCGCCGTAGCGGATCAGATCAAACAGGATCGGGGTCTGGGTGATCAAGAGTGAGAGGCCAAGTGCGGTGATCAGTGCATAGATACCCACCCCAAGGCCGTGGCCGAGCGCGGTGGCGACGCCGTGCCCCTGCCCACCCTGCACCGTGTTGCGGATGATCAGCGCCAGACTCGGCCCCGGGCTGATAGCGCCCATCACGCAGATTGCGGCCAGTGCCAGCCAACTCGTCAGTTCCATGCTTTTCCTCTTTTGTGCTCGATATGATGACCTGCACTCAGGGTACGGGCTGAGCCATTATGCCAGTAGTGAAAGTTATGAATAGAACCCATAACTGATGGCTATAGCGCCACACAACTGACTGGGGCTAATCACCGAGATCAAGCAGCTTGCGACTCTCGCCGACGGTGCGTTGCAGGTGATCCCGCAGGAAGGGGTAGGCCAGCTCGCGAAACCAGCGGTGGGCCGGATCCTGATGGTGGCGCTGATGCCACAGCAGATGATACTGCTGGTCACGGGTAGCAAAGGGCAAGTCGACAAAGGTGAGCTCATGGCCGCAGGAGAGCTGCCAGGCGATATGGGCAGGGGTAGTCATCAGGCAATCGGTGCGCAGCAACACCTCCACCGCCGCCTGAAAGAAGGGGACTCGGGCAAACCAGCGCCGGCTCAGTCCCTGCGGCGCCAATACCTGCTCCACCGGGCTGTCCTTGTCGCCACCGCCACTCACCTGCAGGTGAGGCCAGGCGAGATAGTCATCGAGACTCAATGCCTTGCCAGCCAGTGGATGGTGGCTTCCCATCAGCACCGCCAGCCGATCTTCTCCCTGATGCAGACCACGGATCTGCTCCGGTACCTGCTCGGTGATGGTGGAGACCAGATCGAGCTCGGACTGCCACAGTTGCGGCAGCTGACGCTTGTCCCACAGGCTGTACTCCAGCGCCGCCAACGGCGCCTCGTTGGCGAGCGCGGCACAGATATCGGGCAGAATATGTTGGGCAACATAATCAGAAGACGCGAGCCGAAATACCCGCTCGCAGCGGCTCGGGTCAAACCCGGGCGCCTCGTAGAGCCGCTCCAGCGCCCCGAGAGAATCCGCCAGCTGGGCGGCCAACAGTTCGGCCCGTGGCGTCAGCAGCCAGCGTTGCCCCTCCCGCACCAGCAACTCGTCATCAAACTCGCTGCGCAATTGGGCGAGCTGCTTGCTGATGGAGGGTTGACTCAGGTGCAATAACTCGGCGGCACGGCTGATATTACGGGTCTCCAGCAGCACCTTGAGGGTCGGCAGCAAGTTGAGATTGGCTCTGAGCGAGGGATGCCCTCATCGGTGGGGAAACGCCTATCTTAGGGCAGAGGAGTCCCGCGTATTAAGCAAAATTTCCTGCCATGTTCAGCACCTTGCCGCCCTTTGTGGCCAGCTGGCGCAGCCGCTCGCCCAGCACATAACCATGACCACAAGATGACAGTGGTTGTCTCGTACGGCATAATTGCACGATTTTCCGCCCGCGGGCGATCCACTTTGAGAAGCGGTAACAAGATGAAATACGCCAATATCACCGGCTGGGGCAAATGCCTGCCTCCCTCCGTGCTGACCAACGATGACCTCAGCACCATCATGGATACGTCAGACGAGTGGATCTATCCGCGCACCGGCATCAAGGCTCGCCGGATCTCCCACGTCAGCACCTCGGATCTCGCTACCCTGGCCGGTCGCCGCGCGCTCGCCTGTGCCGGTCTGGAAGCGAGCGATCTCGATGGCATCATCCTGGCGACCGCCACCCCGGACAACCTGCTGCCAAGCGCCGCCTCTGCGGTGCAGAAGAAGCTCGGGGCCGTCAACGCCGCCGTGTTTGACCTCAACGCCGCCTGTACCGGTTTTGTCTACTCCCTCTCCGTCGCGACCTCGCTGGTGCAGACCGGCATGATGAAGAAGGTGCTGGTGATTGGCGCCGAGCGCCTCACCTACCTGCTGGACTGGGCGCGCCGCGATACTGCCGTACTGTTTGGCGACGGAGCCGGTGCCGTGGTGATCGAGGCAAGCGAGCAGGAGTGTGGCCTGATTGCCAACAAGCTGGGCTGTGACAGCGAAGCGCGGGAGATCCTGCACGTACCGAACTTCGGTACCGATCGGGTGCGTTTTGCCGATGTCGACGGCCTGTTCACCTTCAACTTTGAAGGCCCGGAGATCTTCAAACGCGCCGTGCGCGGCATGGGTGAAGCAACCAGCACTGTATTGGCGCAGGCTGGCATTGCGCCGGAGCAGGTCGACCTGATCGTCCCCCATCAGGCCAACATCCGCATCATCGAAACCCTCGCCAAGCGGATGAACGCGCCGATGGAGAAGGTAATGGTCAACATCGAAAACTACGGCAATACCTCCGCCGCTACCGTGCCCATCGCCCTGTGCGAAGCGCTGGAGCAGGGTCGCGTCAAGCCGAACACCTATCTGCTGACCGCCGCCTTCGGTGCCGGTCTGACCTGGGGTGCCGCCATCATCAAGTGGGGCGATCGCGTCACCCCCATCAAGGCGTGCGATGCCGAACTGCCCCCGTGCGACAAGAGCGCGCTGGAGCTGATTGCCCACGCCGTCGAAGGTTGCCAGAAGGCCCACGCCAACGAGGCCTGATCCTCATCAGGAGCCTGAATCATCAGGCTCCTGCTCTCCTTTTTCTCCCCCGACTCTCTCCGCCCCCCTTAGCAATCCTCTCGATACAGCAATCGCTGATACAAACAAATCCGATTTGCAGCCAATTTATTTTTTTCCGCTAACCTTATTGTGCCAACTATAAATAAAGAAAAGAGCTTCAAGGGGCACCATGACTGTTGCAGTCCTGCTCCTTTACCTCTTACCAAATAATTGCACAGGGATAAGCTACGTATGGCACAACACAAAAGTGGCGTGAACACACCGCTTTGGGAACCAGTTTGCTGGATTTGCTGCATCGGGCTCGGTCTGCTGAGCTGCCTGTTGCTGCAACTCGCCGATGCGCTGTCACCTCTCTACCTGCTGCTAAATGTGCTGGTGGCCATTGCCGCAGCCCTCTGGACATCGAGTCGCTTCCATCACCACTTGCAACGAAACCGCGCAGAACAGATAGAACCCGCCGCCACGGATGCCATCGCCCACTCCATCGTCGGGCTTGAACAGGTGTGTGAGAAGGCGCTGCCCATCTGGTCCCAACAGATTGAAAACTCTCGTCAACAAACCGAAGCGGCGATGATTGACCTGACCCAGCGCTTCAGCGGCTTGGCCAACAAACTGGAAGAAGCAGTCAATGCCTCCCATCTGGCAGCCGGTGAACTGGGTGATGCCAATTCCCGTGGCATGGCCGGAGTCTTGAGCGAGAGCCAGCAGCAGCTCAATGAGGTGGTTGCCATCCTGCATTCCGCCCAGGCCAATCGGGACGCCATGCTGGGTGAGATAAAAAGCCTGACCACCTACACCATAGAGCTCAACACCATGGCCATGGATGTGGCCAAGATCGCCTCCCAGACCAACCTGCTGGCCCTCAACGCCGCCATTGAAGCTGCCCGGGCAGGGGAAGCCGGTCGTGGCTTTGCTGTGGTCGCTGATGAAGTGCGTAACCTCTCCCGCCTCTCCAGCGAAACAGCCCAGAAGATGACCGACAAGGTCGACACCATCAATACTGCTATCGGGCGCGCCTTCCAGATTGCCGAAAATGCAGCCGCACGGGATCACGCCTCGGCACTCAATTCGGAGCAGACCATTGAACAGGTGCTGGCCCGTTTCCGCCATGCCACTGACAGCCTGGCAGAATCCGCCTCCCTGTTGCAAAACGAGAGCACCGATATCCATCGCGAAATCTCCAGCGTCATTGCCTCGCTGCAATTTCAAGACAGGGTCAGCCAGATCCTCAGCCACGTCAGACAAAACATGGAGAGCCTCTCCGGCCACCTGAGCGCTTCGGAGCAAAACAGCAATTCATCCGGACCAATCCAGATCGATGCCCATCGCTGGCTGGCAGAGATGGAGCTCTCATACGCCACCGACGAGCAGCGCAATATTCACCATGGTCGCACCACCCGTTCTGCCAAAGCGCAACCAAGCAGCGCCGACATCACATTTTTCTAGGAGAGAGATATGGGCAAAACGATCCTGATCGTGGATGACTCGGCAACCATTCGCCAAGTCGTAGGCATGACCCTCAAGGGGGCCGGTTATGAAGTGATGGAGGCGAGCGATGGCAAGGATGCGCTCAAGAAGCTTGATGGCAAGAAGATCAACCTGATCATCAGTGACGTCAACATGCCAAACATGGATGGCATCACCTTCGTCAAAGAGGCCAAAAAGCTGGCCAGCTATAAATTCACCCCCATCATCATGCTGACTACCGAATCGCAAGACAGCAAGAAGCAGGAAGGACAAGTCGCAGGAGCCAAAGCCTGGGTGGTCAAGCCCTTCCAGCCCGAGCAGATGCTGGCAGCTGTCGCCAAGCTCATCACGCCGTGATCCGGAGCGCATCATGCAACTACAGAGTGAGCGGCTCGACAACAAGGTGGTGGTGACCCTGCCGGAAGAGATCACCATCTATACAGTCAGCGAGCTGAAAGAGGCCCTTTCGCCCTTATTGCATCAGGGGCGCGAACTGGAGCTGAATCTGGCGGCGGTATCCGAGATAGACAGCGCCGGGCTGCAACTGCTGCTGGCGGCAAAGAAAACCGCGCTGCAGCAAGGCTCCTCCCTGGCGCTGGTCTGGCATAGCCATGTTGTGCTTGAACTGCTGGAGCTCTGCCAGCTCTCGGCCTTTTTTGGCGATCCCACCCTCATCACCCATGGCGAACGCCCCTAAGCCAGCATGACAGGAGTCACCGTGAGCATCGATCTTGATCAGGCTTTACAAACCTATATCGCCGAGGCACGCGAGTTGCTCGAAGAGATGGAGTCAGCGCTGCTCTCACTGGAGGCTGACCCTGACAATAGCGAGCTGATTGGCGCTATCTTCCGTGCAGCTCACACCATCAAGGGGTCTGCTGGCCTGTTCGGTCTGCAGCCCATCGTCGGGTTTACCCATATCGTCGAGGATCTGCTCGACCAGATCCGCAATCAGCAGCTCACCGTCACCTCCCCTCTGATCAAGGATCTGCTGGAGAGCTGTGACCACATCCAGACGCTCATCAGTGTCGTTGCGGAACAGGGTAGCTCGTTAAGCGATGGTGATGCCAACCAGGATGAACGGCTTAGGCTGACCCTCACCCGCCATCAGTGTGTTCCCCATGCCACCCTGCCAGATACGGTGCATAAGCCGGAACCCAGGATCGAGAAAGAGGGAGGCATTACCAGCTCCGCCTCCTTGTGGCATATCTCCCTGCGTTTTGGTCCCGATGTGCTGCGCAACGGCATGGATCCCGCCGCATTTCTGCGCTATCTCGGCACACTCGGAACCCTCTGCTCGGTGGAGACCATCCATCAAGGACTACCGGAGTGGGAACCGTTCGATCCTGAGAATTGCTACCTCGGATACGAGATAGACTTCGACTCGAAGGCAGACAAGGCGGCCATCAGCGATGTCTTTGAATTTGTTCGAGATGACTGCCAGATCACCATTTTGCCGCCCCACAGCAAGATCGCCGAGTTCATCAACCTGATCGAGTCGCTGCCGGAAGACAACGCCATGCTGGGTCAGTTGCTGGTCAACACCGGCGCACTGACGGCAGAGGAGTTGGCAAACGGTCTGCAGGCACAACAAGCGACCCCGGCAGAGCAAGCGCCTAAACTCGGGGAGATCCTGATTGCGCAGGGAGCCGTCAACGAAGCCGTGGTCGATGCCGCCCTGAAAAAACAGAACCAGACCAAGGAGAGCAAGAGTAAAGAGGGTCGTTACGTCAGGGTACATGCCGACAAGTTGGACGATCTGATCAATCTTGTCGGTGAGCTGGTGGTCGCCAGCTCAGGAGCCAATCTGCTGGCCCAGCGCACCCGAGAAAGCCAGCTACAGGAAGCCACCTCGGTCATTGCCATGCTGGTGGAAGAGATCCGTGACAGCGCGCTGCGCCTGCGAATGGTGCCTATCGGCGATACCTTCAACCGCTTCCAGCGGGTGGTGCGCGATGTCAGCCAAGAGCTGAACAAGGATATCACTCTGGTGATCTCCGGAGCCGAGACCGAACTGGACAAGTCGGTGGTAGAGAAGATCGGCGATCCTCTGATGCATCTGGTCAGAAACTCGATGGATCACGGTATCGAATCGGCAGAACAACGGCTGCTGGCAGGCAAATCCCCCCGCGGCACCCTGAATCTCAACGCCTATCACGACTCCAACAGTATCGTCATCGAAATTCGGGATGACGGCGCCGGTCTCAACAAAGCCAGGATCCAGCAAAAAGCCATCGAACGCGGTCTGATCAGCGCAACCAC
This sequence comes from Aeromonas sp. QDB62, assembly GCF_027705695.1. Lineage (NCBI taxonomy): Bacteria > Pseudomonadati > Pseudomonadota > Gammaproteobacteria > Aeromonadales > Aeromonadaceae > Aeromonas > Aeromonas sp. QDB62. Next base: position 64,364 of record NZ_JAPDCD010000016.1, read on the forward strand.
CACGCTGACGGATCAGGAGATATACAACCTGATCTTCGAGCCGGGGTTCTCCACCGCCGAGGCGATCACCAACCTCTCCGGTCGCGGGGTGGGCATGGATGTCGTCAAACGCAACATAACCGCCCTGCGCGGCACGGTCGATCTCGACAGCATCCCTGGAAAAGGCACCCGTGTGCAGATACGCCTACCGCTTACCCTCGCCATCATCGACGGCTTCCTGGTGCGAGTCTGCGACACCCACTACGTCATTCCGCTCGATATGGTGATCGAGTGCGTTGAATTGACCCAGAGTTCACTGGCCGACACCCAGGGGCGCAATTACATCAATTTACGTGGCGAGGTGCTGCCCTTTATCCGCCTGCAACACTACTTCGATACCAATGGCAGCAAGGGGCGGCGCGAGAACATTGTCGTGGTCAGCCACGCAGGCAAAAAATCCGGACTGGTAGTGGATGAACTGCTGGGAGAATTCCAGACTGTCATCAAACCGTTGGGGAAATTGTTCCAGCGCCTGCAGGGCATCAGTGGCTCAACCATTCTGGGGGGAGGAGAGGTCGCCCTGATCCTCGACATTCCCTCGCTCATCCAGCACGCGATCACCCTGGAATCCTGTCAGCTCAACAACTTGACGGTGTCGCGCAACCAACCTCAATCCAGCCTCAGCTGAGGGGGCCATCATGTTTAAAAACTCCACCATCAAATTGCGCCTCATCGTGCAGCTCTGCCTGCTCTGCCTGCTGTTGCTGGCCGTTGGCGGCCTCGGGTTATACAACATGCAGAGCAGCAATACCGGGCTACAGCGCGTGTACAACGACAGGGTGGTTCCTCTCAAGCAGCTGAAGACCATCTCCGACAGCTATGCCGTCTCGATCATCGACAACCTCAACAAAGCCAATGCGGGGCTGATCCCGGCAGAAGAGGCGTTGAATCAGATAAAACAGGCCCAGCAGACCATCAAGAGCGAGTGGCAGCACTACCAATCCACCACCCTCACCCCGGAGGAGCAGCGCTTGTCAGCCGAGGCGAGCACCCTGTTCAACGCGGCCGATTCCGATATTGGCAAGCTGGAGAAATTCCTCGCCACCCAGCACGGCATGATTGCCGGCATGCTGAACAATTTTGACGGCACCCTCTATGGCTCCATCGACCCGATAGGCAACAAGGTCACCGAGCTGGTGAACCTGCAGCTCAATGTGGCCAAGTCGGAATATACCGCGGCACAATCCTGGTATGACGTGATGCTGATAACCATGGCGGTGGTTATCGCGCTCGGCATCGTGCTCGCTGCCTGGTTTGGCACCCTGCTGATCAAGAGCATCATTACTCCCATTGAGCAGGCCCTGCGTGTGGCCAATAGTCTGGCCGATGGCAATCTGGATGTATCGATCAAGATAGAATCCAACGATGAAGCGGGTCAGCTCTTGATGGCGATGGACAATATGGTCAAGAAGCTGGGGGCCTTGATCACGGATATCGAGACCCTGGTCACCGCCGCCGTCGAGCAGGGAGACTTCAGCCACAAGATTGCACTGGAGGATCGCCAGGGCTACATCAAACGGGTATCCGAGCTGCTGAATCGCCTCTCCCATGTTACAGATACCAGCCTGGAAGATGTGATGCGCATCGCCACCGCGCTCTCCAAAGGGGATCTGACTCAACGGATCGATGAACCCTACCCCGGTATTTTTGGCCAGACCAAAGACGGCCTCAACCAGACCATCACTGCGCTAACCAATATCATCGAAGAGGTTCGCAACGCCGCCGACAACCTGACCAATGCCTCCAATCAGGTGAGCAATACGGCGCAGGCATTGAGTCAGGCCACCAGCGAGCAGGCGGCCAGTGTTGAGGAGACCAGCGCCTCTATCGAACAGATGAGCGCCAGCATCAACCAGAACACCGAGAACGCCAGGATCACCGACAGCATGGCCAGCAACTCGGTGCTGGAGGCCACCGAAGGGGGTCAATCCGTGCAACAGACGGTCACGGCCATGCAGCAAATTGCCAGGAAAGTCAGCATCATCGATGACATCGCCTATCAAACCAACCTGCTGGCCCTCAATGCGGCCATCGAGGCGGCTCGCGCCGGAGAACATGGCAAAGGCTTCGCGGTAGTTGCCGCCGAGGTGAGGAAACTGGCGGAACGCAGCCAGATCGCGGCGCAAGAGATTGGCGAGCTCTCCTCTGACAGCGTCAGCAAGGCAGAGCGGGCCGGCAGCCTGCTGGAGAAGATCGTCCCCTCCATTCGCAAAACCTCTGATCTGGTACAAGAGATCAATGCAGCTTCCGGGGAACAGGCCAGCGCGGCCAACCAGATCAGCCTGGCCATGAGCCAGCTCAATCAGGTCACGCAGCAAAACGCCGCCAGTAGCGAGGAGCTCGCTGCCACGGCGGAAGAGATGAGCTCGCAAGCCAGTGAACTGCAACAAACCATGGCCTTTTTTGCACTGGAAAAGCGCCCCCAGGTTAATGCCAGAGTTCATGAGGCCAACCACAAGGGCGTGCCTCCCAGAGGCAGTTTCATCGCACCGCCACAATGGGCCAGCCAGCCCAATCAACCATCATCCCATGCCATTGATGAAGCGGATTTTGTCCGTTTCTAACCGGAGGCGACCATGCATACATCCACCGACATCACGGTGCCATCAGCCGCCGCTGACGAGAGCAGTGGCGATGCCCAGTACCTGACATTTCTGATCAACAACGAGATGTTCGCCATCAATATTCTGGGGGTCAAAGAGATTATCGAATACGGCAATATCACTCCGATCCCGATGATGCCCGGTTTTATTCGCGGCGTAATCAACCTCAGAGGTGCGGTCGTGTCGGTCGTCGACTTGAACGCCCGCTTTGGCAATGCCCCTTCGCTCATCACTCGCCGAAGTTGCATCGTCATCATTGAAGGGATAGCCCCGCAGGGCGATGAACCTGTAGGTCAGGATATTGGCGTCGTGGTGGATTCCGTATCGGAAGTGCTGGGTATTCCACAAGCAGATATCGAGCCCCCGCCCAGTTTTGGTGCCCGCATCCGGGCCGACTTCATCAGCGGCATGGGCAAGGTCAACGGCAAATTCGTCATCCTCATCGACACCGAAAAAGTGTTGTCACTCGATGAGATGGCTCAACTCAGTGAACTGGCCCAGCCACAGGCAAGGTTGCCACAAAGCAACCTGCAACCCTCCTGAACAGGCCCCCATATTCCACGACATGCAGCATAAGGAAACGCTCATGACCCGCTCACTCTTTGGCAAACTCTTCGGAAACAGCGCGGCCGAAGCAAGACAGCAGGCCCAACTACTCCATGCTATCGGGCAAGTACAGCGCACCATTGAAGACGATCAGGCTCCGGCTGCAATCGAACTTTCCGGACTGGATAGCCCGCTGCGTGAAGTGGCCATCGCGGTCAACGACGTGATTGCCCTGTTGAACGGCAAGCTGGAGCAAAGCCGGCACGAGATCAGGAATAGCCAGGTGCTGCTTCATGAAAACCGGCTGGTTCGCAAGGCGCTCGATTGCGCCAGCACCAACGTGATGATCGCCAATACCAACCTCGACATTATCTATATGAACGAGGCGGTGACCGGCATGCTCAATCAGGCTGAAAGCGACATCAAGAAAGAGCTCTACAGCTTCAATGCCAATCAGCTGATGGGCGCCAATATCGACAGCTTTCATAAAAATCCGGGCCATCAGCGTGCCATGCTGGCCAAACTCAACAGCACCTACCGCACCCAGATCCAGCTGGGTGGACGCACCTTCTCCCTGATCGCCAATCCGGTCTTCAACGATAGCGGCGAGCGACTAGGCTCCGTGGTCGAGTGGGCAGACCGTACCAAGGAGGTGATGATAGAGAAAGAGATGTCCGACATCGTGCAGGCCGTGATCAATGGCGAGCTGCACCGCCGGATGGAGCTGACGGGTAAAAGTGGCTTCTTTCAGGCAATGGGGGAAGGGATAAACCAGATTGCCGAAGTGATCGACAGCACCCTCAACGATGTTATCCGGGTCGTACAGTGTCTGGCGAAAGGGGATCTGACCCAACAGATAGAGGCTGATTATCCCGGTATTTTTGGCACCACCAAAGATTCGCTAAACACCACTATCGCCTCGCTGACCAAGATTGTCACCGAAGTGCGCGGCGCCTCCGACAATCTCTCCAGTGCCGCCGAGCAAGTCAGCGCGACGGCCCAGTCGATCAGCCAATCCAGCAGTGAACAGGCCTCCAGCATGGAAGAGACCAGCGCCTCCATTGAGCAGATGAGCGCCAGCATCAACCAGAACACCGACAACGCCCAAGTCACCGATGGCATGGCCAGCAAGGCAGCCAAAGAAGCCGCCGAGGGAGGTGAAGCGGTCAAACTGACCGTCGATGCCATGAAACAGATCGCCAGACGGATTGGCATCATCGACGATATTGCCTACCAGACCAATCTGCTGGCGCTCAACGCAGCCATCGAAGCGGCGCGCGCCGGCGATCACGGCAAGGGCTTTGCCGTAGTGGCGGCGGAGGTGCGCAAACTGGCCGAACGCAGCCAGGTTGCAGCACAGGAGATTGGCGAACTGGCGTCAAGCAGCGTCGAGATGGCAGAAAAAGCCGGTCGCCTGCTCGATCAAATGGTGCCCTCCATCAACAAGACATCGGACCTGGTGCAGGAGATCAGCGCCGCCTCCAACGAACAGTCCACCGGCGTCAGTCAGATCAACCTGGCCATGAATCAGTTGAGTCAGGTTACCCAGCAAAACGCCTCTTGCAGCGAAGAGCTGGCTGCCACAGCGGAAGAGATGAGCAACCAGGCCGAGCAACTGCAGCTGGCCATGGAGTTCTTTACCCTGGAGGCCCACACCAAAGAAGGCAAAGCCACCTCGCACCTTCACCCCACGACCCGAGGGCGCTTCATGAACGAGAACAATGCCAACAGTCGGGAGCGGGCCGCCACCACACAACGCCCCATCAACGACGGCGATTTTGTCCGATTCTAGTCACGGGAGAGGCATTGCCTCTCCCGCATCCGACAACACAGGTAGAGGGACAGGGTTTTGTATCAAACCCAGCTGCATGATGATGAGTTCTCCCGTTTCCAACGCTGGCTTCATCAAACGGCGGGGATAGAGCTGTCTCCAGCCAAGAAGGCGCTGGTTGCCAGCCGCTTGGCAAAACGGCTCTGCCACTACGAGCTGGACAGCTATGACGACTACTTCCAGCTCATCATGAACGATCGCTGCAGCGAACTGCAGCTGGCGCTCGATCTGCTCACCACCAACGAAACCTACTTTTTCAGAGAGCCAAAACACTTCGAGTTTCTGACCCGGGAGGTGCTTGCACGCTTCCCGAGTGAACGCACCTTGCGGATCTGGAGCGCAGCCAGTTCATCCGGAGAGGAGCCCTATAGTCTGGCCATGACCCTCGCGGAGAAACGTGGCGCCCTCAACTGGGAGATCCTGGCCTCCGATATCTCGTCCCGGGTGCTGGAACAGGCGACGAGCGGCCGTTACCCCATCGAGCGGGCGCACAACATTCCCCTGCCCTTTTTAATGAAATACTGCCTCAAGGGCGTTGGCCTGCAGGAGGGGATCTTCATCATCGATCGCAAGTTGCGGGACAAGGTACAGTTCATGCAGATCAACCTCAATCAGGATCTGCCGGACATCGGCTTGTTTGACGTCATCTTTATCAGAAACGTGATGATCTACTTCAACAAGGAGACCAAGGGGCAAGTGTTGCAGCGGCTGGTGCCCAAACTCAAACCCGGTGGCTATCTGTTGGTCAGCCATGCCGAAAGTTTGCATGGTTTGCATCATGGACTGCAGCTGGTATCTCCCTCCATTTATCAGAAGAGATAAATCATGGCACGGGAGGTGATTCTGCAACCCGGTGAACTTTTCTTTGGCAAGGAGGATGTTGTCCTCAAAACCGTGCTGGGCTCCTGCATTGCCATCACCCTGTGGCATCCGGAACAAAAGATGGGCGGTATGTGCCACTACATGCTGCCAACCCGGGGGTGGCCAACCACCCTGCTGGATGGCCGCTATGCCGATGAAGCCATCACCTTGCTATTACAAGCTATTGCGCAATATCCGCCCCCTCTCGACGAATACGAGATCAAATTGTTCGGAGGCGGCAATATGTTCGACCAGCCACAATACGCCAGACGCGATAACAATGTGGCCACCAGAAATATTGAGGCAGCCTGGCAGCTGACCCGACACCTTGGACTTGATATCAAAGCCCACCATCTTGGCCATAGCGGCCACCGAAGCCTGATTTTTGAACTCAGCAACGGTAGTGTCTGGCTCCGCCATCATCGTCTGCCACATCAACGGGAGTCGCGAGAATGAAGCAGATCCGGGTCATGCTGGTGGATGATTCCGCCGTGGTCAGACAGGTATTGCAAGCGGTGCTGGAGCAGGAGCCCGATATCCGGGTGATCGCCACGGCATCGGATCCCCTGTTTGCGCAGGAAAAACTGAAGAAAGAGTGGCCTGACGTCATCGTGCTCGATGTGGAGATGCCCCGTATGGATGGCATCACTTTTCTCACCAAGATCATGGCAGAACATCCAACCCCGGTGGTGATCTGCTCCTCCCTCACCGAGAAGGGTGCCGAGACCACCTTGCAGGCGATGGCTGCCGGCGCGGTGGACATCATCACCAAGCCGACCATGGGGATAAAAAGCTTTCTGCAAGAATCTGCCCACGACTTGGCCATGGCGGTGCGGGCTGCGGCCCAAGCCAACCTCAAGCGCGTGGGCAAGCCCTCCTCTGTGCCGGTCAGCGCCAAGCTGAATGCGGATGCCATGCTGGCCCCCAATCAGCACGCCATGGCACAAACCACTGAACGGCTCATCGCCATCGGTACCTCGACCGGTGGCACCCAGGCCCTTGAGGCAGTACTGACGGCCCTGCCCCGGGTCAGCCCCGGCATTGTCATCGTGCAGCACATGCCGGAGAAATTTACCGCCATGTTTGCCGAGCGGTTGAACGGGGTCTGCCAGATAGAAGTGCGGGAGGCGAGAAACAATGACAGAGTGATCCCCGGGCTGGCGCTGATTGCCCCTGGCGGCAAACATATGCTGCTCAAGCGCAGCGGGGCCTACTATCACGTCGAGGTGGTCGACGGGCCGCTCATCAACCGCCATCGTCCCTCGGTGGATGTGCTGTTTCGCTCTGTCGCCAAATATGCCGGCAAGAATGCCACCGGCATCATCATGACCGGCATGGGGGATGATGGCGCACGGGGATTGCGCGAGATGCTGGAGGCTGGTGCCAATACCTATGCCCAGGATGAGGCCTCCTGCGTGGTGTTCGGCATGCCTAAGGAGGCAATCAAGCTGGGGGCTGCTCGCCATGTGCTTCCCTTGCAAGAGATGCAATACGCCATCCTCGGCAGGTAATCCCTTATCGCGCGTGTTGACCATAAAAAAAGTCCGGCTCCCCAAGGGGAGCCGGACTTTTTACATCAACCGGCACAGGTCCGGTATCAGGCGAGCAGATTACTCTGCAGCAGGCGCTTCTTCAGCGGCCGGAGCAGCCTCAGCAGGTGCTGCCGCTTCGGTCGGGGCGTTCGCTTCCTTGATGGAGAGACGCACGCGGCCCTGACGATCCACTTCCAGTACCTTCACCTTGACCACGTCACCGATGGTCAGGTGGTCAGCCACGTTCTGTACACGAGCGTCGGTGATCTGGGAAATGTGTACCAGACCATCTTTGCCCGGCAGGATGTTGACGAATGCGCCAAAATCGGCCAGACGGACAACTTTACCCTCATAGATGCGGTTCACTTCGATCTCGGCGGTGATAGCTTCGATGCGACGGATCGCTTCCATGGCGGCTTCGTTAGCCACGGCGGAGATACGTACAGTACCGTCATCGTCCAGCTCGATGTTGGTGCCGGTCTCTTCGGTCAGCGCACGGATCACGGAACCACCCTTACCAATCACATCCTTGATCTTCTCGGGATTGATCTTGATGGTGTGGATACGCGGTGCGAAATCGGAGATCTGGGCACGCGGAGCCTGGATAGCTTCATCCATCACTTTCAGGATGTGCAGACGAGCGCCACGAGCTTGCTTCAGCGCAATCTCCATGATCTCTTTGGTGATGCCTTCGATCTTGATGTCCATCTGCAGCGCGGTGATACCTTCGGTAGTACCGGCCACTTTGAAGTCCATGTCACCCAGGTGATCTTCGTCACCCAGGATGTCGGACAGCACGACGAAACCTTCTTCTTCCTTCACCAGACCCATAGCGATACCGGCAACGGAGGCTTTGATCGGCACACCCGCGTCCATCAGCGCCAGGGAGGAACCACAGACAGAGGCCATGGAGGAGGAACCGTTGGATTCGGTGATTTCAGAGACCACGCGCACCACGTACGGGAACTCGGCGGCGCTCGGCATTACCGCAGCAACGCCGCGCTTGGCCAGACGGCCGTGACCGATTTCGCGACGCTTCGGGCTACCCATCATGCCGGTCTCACCGACGCAGTATGGCGGGAAGTTGTAGTGCAGCATGAAGCGATCGGCACGGTTGCCGGTCAGCTCGTCGATGTTCTGGGCGTCACGCTCGGTACCCAGAGTGGCAACCACGATGGCCTGAGTTTCACCACGGGTGAACAGGGCGGAACCGTGAGCACGGGGCAGAATGCCGGTACCTACGCTCAGGGCGCGGATCATTTCCGGATCGCGACCATCGATGCGCGGCTCGCCACGAACTACGCGACCACGAACGATGCGGCTTTCCAGGCTGTGGAACTCTTCGCCGATCTTCTTGGCATCTTCTTCCACGCCGGACGCAATAACTTGCTCAACCACACGGCCCTTGATGGCAGCGATGGTTTCATAACGAACAGCCTTCTCGGTGATGCGGTAGGCTTCACCCAGCTCGGCGGTCGCCAGCTCGGCAACCTTGGCTTTCAGCGCTTCGTTGACGGCAGGCGGAGTCCAGTCCCACGGCTTGGTGCCGACGGCAGCGGCAAACTCGTTGATCGCATTGATCACGGTCTGCATCTGGTCGTGACCAAATACCACGGCGCCCAGCATCACCTCTTCGGAGAGGATGGCCGCTTCGGACTCAACCATCAGTACTGCGTTGGCAGTACCGGCAACCACCAGATCCAGATCGCTCTGCGGCAGTTCGGTGGTGGTCGGGTTCAGCACATACTGACCGTTCATGTAACCCACGCGGGCCGCCGCAATCGGGCCGCCAAACGGGATACCGGAGATGGCCAGTGCAGCAGAGGCACCGATCATGGCAACGATGTCGGGGGATACGGCCGGATTCACGGACATAACGGTCGCAACGACCTGAACCTCATTGAGGAAGCCTTCCGGGAACAGCGGGCGAATAGGACGGTCGATCAGACGGGAGATAAGGGTCTCGCCCTCGCTCGGACGGCCTTCACGACGGAAGAAACCACCCGGGATACGACCAGCAGCATAGGTACGCTCCTGATAGTTGACGGTCAGCGGGAAGAAATCACGGCCGTGATCGGCCTCTTTCTTGCCAACTACGGTCACAAATACGCAGGTATCGTCCATGCTGACCATTACGGCCGCAGTGGCTTGACGGGCCATCACACCGGTTTCCAGAGTGACGGTGTGTTGACCGTACTGGAATGACTTTACAATAGGATTCACGTGAATTTCCTTTTTACAATTTGGCTCTTTAAATTCGCGCACAAGTATACTTGATTCGATGCAAAAGGTAAGCGGCGACGCGAATTCTGTGAGGCAGGCAACGGCTTGAAGAGCAATAAAAAAAGGGGAACCTGATGGTTCCCCTTTTTCGCGAAATCTGATGGTCGATTAACGACGCAGACCCAGCTTGGCGATCAGAGCAGCGTAACGCTGAACGTCTTTACGCTTCAGGTAGTCCAGCAGCTTACGACGCTGGGAAACCATGCGCAGCAGACCGCGACGACCGTGGTGGTCCTTGGAGTGCTCTTTGAAGTGACCTTGCAGATGGTTGATCTGGGCAGTCAGCAGGGCAACTTGCACTTCGGGGGAGCCAGTGTCGTTGGCGCAACGAGCGTTGTCAGCAACGATGGAAGCTTTGATCTCAGCATTTAGAGACATGGTATTACTCCGGTAGAGTGTTTAAAGGTTCACAGCCAATCTCTAATTCAGCCGTGAAATGAGGGCGGTATCATAATCGTCCCCGCCCCTTTTCGCAACGATAAAGACGCGCGCAGGCAAAGTGAGGCCGATCCCGCCCGAGGAGGATCACTCCTCGTTGTTATCGTCGTGATAACGCACCAGTCGCTTGGGCGCGACGCGGCCATCATCATCAATCTCGCCAACCCCAATGAACTCGCGCTCCGGGCCGACCGTCATGCGAACCTGACCGCTTTGCGGCGCACCGGCCACCTGCACGGCCTGGCCTTGATTCACATAGGCAGCCACAACCGCCAGCATGTTCACCTCGGGCAGAGAAGCCACGGCGGTGTCCATCGGCAGCAACAGCGGATCCAGCTGCTCACGCGGCGGGATGCTCTCGGCCTTGGCCTGCTCGAAGATGCACTCAAGCTGCTCCAGAGTCAGCATCCGATCATACGGATAGCTGGCAACCTGGGTACGACGCAGTTGGGAGACGTGAGCACCACAACCCAGCACTTCGCCCAGATCATCCACCAGAGAGCGGATGTAGGTGCCCTTGCTGCAGTGCACTTCGAGGCGCACTTCATCACCTTCAAAGCTCAGCAGTTTGAGCTCGAAGACGGTGATGGGGCGGGCTTCGCGCTCAATCTCGATGCCTTCGCGGGCATATTCGTAGAGCGGACGACCGTTGTGCTTGAGCGCCGAGTACATGGACGGCACCTGCATGATCGGACCGCGGAACTGGTCCAGCGCCTCGATCAGGGTACCGACTGCCACGTTCACCGGACGGGTGGAAACCACCTCGCCATCGGAGTCGCTGGTGTTGGTGCGCTCGCCCAGCTTGGCGGTCACCTCATAGCGCTTGTCCGCTTCCAGCAGATACTGGGAGAACTTGGTGGCCTCACCGAGGCAGATCGGCAGCATGCCGGTCGCCAGCGGGTCCAGGGCGCCGGTGTGACCGGCCTTGGCGGCGTTGTAGATGCGCTTGACCTTCTGCAACACATCGTTGGAGGTCAGGCCGGTCGGCTTGTCCAGCAGCAGAATGCCGTGCACATCACGGCCCTTGAAACGACGTCTTCGGGTCATCTCAGGCTTTATCCTCAGTCGTGTCATCCGGTGCGGACTCAGCTTCTTCGTCACGGCCGGATTCGGCCATGCGACGCTTGTCTTCACGCACAGTGTTGGTCACCAGGTTGGAGAGACGCATCCCCTCGACCAGGGTCTGGTCGTAGTAGAAACGCAGCTCTGGCACCACGCGCAGACGCATGGCGCTGCCCAGCAGGCTACGGATATATCCGGCTGCTTCGGTCAGACCCAGCAAGCCTTCCTTGATGCGCTCGGCATCATTTTCCAGTTGCAAGAAGGTGACGTAAATCTTGGCATAGTTGAGGTCACGGGACACTTCCACATCGGAAACGGTCACCATGCCGATACGCGGGTCTTTCACCTCGCGCTGCAGGATCAGCGCGATTTCACGCTGGATCTGCTGTCCGACCCGACGGGTCCGGCTGAATTCTCTGGCCATATTCTATCCTGCGATAAAAGGGGGCCGCGGCCCCCTATTTTGTCTGACTCTCGGCTTACAGAGTCCGTTGAATTTCAACAGTCTCGTAAACTTCGATCTGGTCGCCTTCGCGCACGTCGTTGTAGTTCTTGACCGCGATACCACACTCGTAGCCGTTGCGAACTTCGTTGACGTCATCCTTGAAGCGGCGCAGGGATTCCAGCTCGCCTTCATAGATAACCACGTTGTCACGCAGAACGCGGATACGGTTGGAACGCTTGACCACACCTTCGGTGACCATACAGCCGGCAACGGCGCCGAACTTCGGAGACTTGAAGACGCTACGCACTTCAGCCAGACCGATGATCTCCTGACGATACTCAGGGGCCAGCTTGCCGCTCATGGCCTGCTTCACTTCGTCGATCAGGTCATAGATGACGGAGTAGTAACGCAGATCCAGGCTCTCGGATTCGATGACCTTGCGCGCAGAAGCGTCGGCACGGACGTTGAAACCCACCAGGATGGCGCTGGAAGCAGCTGCCAGGGTCGCGTCGGTTTCGGTGATACCACCTACGCCGGAACCCACGATCTTCACCTTCACTTCGTCGGTGGAGAGTTTGACCAGCGCATCGCAGATCGCTTCCACAGAACCCTGTACGTCGGCCTTGATCACCACGTTCACTTCGGACACTTCGCCCTCGGTCATGTTGGCGAACATGTTTTCCAGCTTGGCCTTCTGCTGGCGAGCCAGCTTGACTTCGCGGAACTTGCCCTGACGGTAGAGCGCCACTTCACGGGCTTTCTTCTCGTCACGGACAACGGTGGCTTCGTCACCGGCAGAGGGAACACCGGACAGGCCCAGAATTTCCACCGGCAGGGACGGACCTGCTTCCTTGATCTCGCGACCCAGTTCGTCACGCATGGCGCGAACACGGCCGTACTCGAGACCACACAGCACGATGTCACCCTGACGCAGGGTACCTTCTTGTACCAGTACGGTAGCAACCGGACCACGACCTTTATCCAGGAAGGATTCGATCACGACGCCGTTGGCCATGCCATCGACTACCGCTTTCAGTTCCAGCACTTCAGACTGGATCAGAATGGCTTCCAGCAGATCGTCGATGCCTTCGCCAGACTTGGCGGATACGTGCACGAACTGGCAGTCTCCACCCCAATCTTCGGACATGACGTTGTAACGGGCCAGCTCGGTCTTGACGCGATCCGGATCCGCTTCCGGCTTGTCGATCTTGTTGACCGCAACAACCAGCGGCACAGCGGCTGCCTTGGCGTGCTGGATCGCTTCGATGGTTTGCGGCATGACGCCGTCATCGGCAGCAACAACCAGTACCACGATATCGGTCGCCTTGGCACCACGAGCACGCATGGAGGTAAACGCCGCGTGACCCGGAGTATCCAGGAAGGTGATCATGCCACTGTCGGTTTCGACGTGGTAAGCACCGATATGCTGGGTAATACCACCGGCTTCGCCAGCAGCAACCTTGGCTTTACGAATGTAGTCGAGCAGCGAGGTCTTACCGTGGTCAACGTGACCCATGATGGTCACGACCGGTGCGCGCGGCTTGGCTTCGGAGGTCTCGTCACGATCGGACAGTACCGCCTCTTCCAGCTCGTTCTCACGACGCAGCACAACCTTGTGACCCATCTCCTCGGCGACCAGCTGAGCGGTCTCCTGGTCGATCACCTGGTTGATGGTGGCCATGGCACCCATCTTCATCATCGCCTTGATGACTTCAACGCCCTTGACAGCCATCTTGTTGGCCAGCTCGGCCACAGTGATGGTTTCGCCGATGACGACGTCGCGGTTCACCACGGCAGCCGGCTTGTTGAAGCCGTGCTTCATGGCGTTCGGCATGGCGACCTTGCCACGCTTGCCTTTACGGGCACGCGGGTTGCGAGAGTCGCGGTCATCTTCACGACGACCGGCCTTTTTCGGGGCTTTGACCGCTGCGGCAGCGGTACGACGACTGGTCTCTTCCTTCCGATCCAACTCGTCTTCTGCGGCTTGCGCATGCTTGTTGGTGGTCAGGTGGTAGTCGCTGCTCTCTTTGGCGCGAGCGGCCTCTTCTTCAGCCCAACGGGCCGAGTTCTGTTCCGCCATGAGACGAGCCTCTTCGGCTTTCTTCGCGGCGAGTTCTTCAGCTTTTTGCAAAGCTGTTTGTTCCTGTTGGCGCTTCAGTTCTTCTGCTTCGCGCTTGGCCATCTTTTCTGCCTCTTGCTGAGCTGTGCTACTGGCTGCTTTGGCGGGCTGTGGAGCCTGTCGAGCCTTTGATTGTGCCTCGATCCGCGCCTTTTCCTCAGCTTCACGACGAGCTTGCTCAGCCTCACGGCGAGCCTTCTCTTCAGCGTCGAGGCGAGCCTTGTCTTCGGCCTCACGACGAGCTTTTTCTTCTGCTTCCAAACGCGCTGTTTCCTCGGCTTCCGCCTGACGCTGTTCATCTTCCAGCGCCGAGCGTCTTACATAGGTGCGAGACTTGCGCACTTCTACCTGCACTTCCTTGTTCTTGCCGCCAGTCCCCTGAACACTGATGGTGCTCTTGGTCTTGCGCTGCAAGGTCATGCGGGCAGGAGCGGCGACCTCGTCACCTCCATGCTGTTTCTTCAGGTGTGCCAGCAGAGCCTGTTTCTCAGACTCGCTAACCATGTCGTCGGCCTTGCTCTTGCTGATACCGGCATCGACAAACTGCTGGAGAAGACGATCAACCGGTGTGTCGATGTCAGTGGCAAGTTGTTTGACTGATACTTCTGCCATTCATTTTCCTCCGTTTGATCTTACTCGGACTGCTCTTCTCCGAACCAACAGATATTGCGAGCAGCCATAATGAGCTCACCTGCCTTCTCGGCAGTCAGCCCTTCAATATCAGCAAGGTCATCGATACCTTGCTCAGCCAAATCTTCCAGGGTGCCCACGCCACGGCCCGCCAGAGCGTAAGCCAGTTCGCGGCTCAGACCGTTCAGATTGAGCAGCTCTTCGGACGGCTCGACGCCATCGAAAGACTCTTCTTTGGCCAGCGCCTTGGTGGTCAGGGCATCTTTGGCGCGCTTGCGCAGCTCTTCGACCATGTCTTCATCCAGACCGTCGATAGCCAGCAGCTCGTTGACCGGAACAAAGGCGATCTCTTCCAGAGTAGAGAAGCCCTCTTCCATCAGCAGACCGGCGAAATCGTCGTCGATGTCCAGGGTGCTGGTGAACAGGTTCATGATGCGGTCGTTTTCGGCCTGGTGCTTGGCACGCATGTCCTCAACGGTCATCACGTTCAGCTCCCAACCGGTCAGCTGGGAGGCCAGACGCACGTTCTGACCATTGCGACCGATGGCTTGCGCCAGGTTGGCAGCTTCCACGGCGATATCCATGGTGTGGTTGTCTTCATCAACGATGATGGAGGCCACATCGGCAGGTGCCATGGCATTGATCACGTACTGGGCCGGGTTGTCATCGTACAGCACGATGTCGGCACGCTCACCGCTCAGCTCGGCGGAGACAGCTTGCACACGGGCACCACGCATACCGATACAGGCACCGATCGGGTCGATACGACGATCGTTGGTCTTCACCGCGATCTTGGCGCGGGAACCCGGATCACGGGCGGCGCCCATGATTTCGATCATCTCTTCACCGATTTCCGGTACTTCGATACGGAACAGCTCTTTCAGGAAGTCCGGGCTGGAACGGCTGACAAACAGCTGGGAACCACGGGCTTCCGGACGAACTGCGTAGAGCAGGCCACGGACACGGTCGCCCGGACGGAAGGTTTCACGCGGCAGCATGTCATCACGGAAGATCACGGCTTCAGCATTGCTGCCCAGATCCAGGATGACGTTGTCGCGGTTGCTCTTCTTGACCACACCACTAATGATGGTGCCTTCTTTATCTTTAAACTGATCAACTACTTGTGAACGCTCGGCTTCGCGCACTTTCTGCACGATAACCTGCTTGGCGGTCTGGGTAGTGATACGGTCGAAAGTCACAGAGTCGATCTGGTCTTCAACATACTCACCGATCTGGATTTCCGGCTGATCAATCTGCGCCGCTTCCAGGGTGATTTCAGCGTAAGGGTTCTCCATCGCGGCTTGATCCGCAATGACGACCCAGCGACGATAAGTGTCGTAGTCACCGGTCTTGCGATCGATCTCGACCCGAACTTCAATCTCGCCTTCATATTTCTTCTTGGTCGCAGTCGCCAGCGCGGTTTCCAGAGCCTGGAAAATCTTCTCGCGGGGTACCGCCTTCTCGTTGGATACTGCGTCAACGACCAGCAAAATCTCTTTATTCATATCCGATAGCCTCGTTAACCAAAGTTCGGCACTATGTTCGCTTTTTGGATATTGGTGAAAGCCAACACGTCGTCCTTACCATCTACTGTCAGGGTGATCATGTCGCCTTGCACAGCTTTGATTACGCCTTTGAACTTGCGGCGGTTATTTGTTGCCATGCGAAGCGTTACCGCCGCCTCTTGGCCAACGTATTTTTCGAAATGGGCAACCTTGAACAGCGGACGATCCATGCCGGGGGAGGACACCTCGAGGTAGTACTCCTCGGTGATGGGATCTTCGACGTCCATGATGGCGCCAACCTGATGGCTGACCTCAGCACAGTTCTCGACAGTCACACCCTGCTCGCCGTCGATATAGACACGCAAGGTGGAGTGTTTACCCGCACGGATAAACTCAATACCCCAAAGTTCAAAACCCAAGGCAACGACCGGAGCCTCGAGCAGATCGGTCAAACGTTGTTCCAACGTAGCCAAAGTCACCCTCCGAAAAACAAAAAAAGGGCATAAAGCCCAGATAGAGATCGATACAGAGTAAATTGCACATAACAAAAAGCCCCGATGTCAAATCGGGGCTTGGCGCTTTACCCTGATTGTCGCCTCGCAGCGACCGCCTTCCTGAGCGTAGGAAATGCGTGAAATTTGGTTGCGGGGGCCGGATTTGAACCGACGACCTTCGGGTTATGAGCCCGACGAGCTACCATGCTGCTCCACCCCGCGTCCGAAATCGTGCGAGATTATAGCCAGTTCAATCTATTCACACAAGAGTGACTGACTATAATACACTCGGTTACCCGAGCTCACTACTTAATTGGTGCCGTGGGCGGGACTCGAACCCGCACACCCTAGAGCACTACCCCCTCAAGATAGCGTGTCTACCAATTCCACCACCACGGCAAAACTCATTTACTGGGGAACGTCAGTATCTTTGTTTACTGGCGCTTTGGTCTGCTCAACCTGTTGGGTTTGTTGCAGATTCTCCCACTCACTACCCTGTTTTACCTTGTTGCTGGACATAGATCCGAGCACCAGGCTGATAACGAAAAACAGAGTAGCCAAAATTGCTGTTGTTCGGGTCAGGAAACTGCCTGAACCACCGGAGCCGAATACTGTGTTCGATGCCCCTGCGCCGAAGGAGGCGCCCATATCAGCCCCTTTACCTTGCTGAATCATCACCAGACCAATCAGAGCCAGTGACACCAACAGATAAACGACTAAAAGAATCTCGTACATTTAACTTGCACCCTTTGCCGCTTCAACAATTCCTAAAAACGCATCGCTATCGAGGCTTGCTCCGCCAATCAGGCCGCCATCAATGTCGGGCTGGGCAAACAAATCTCTCGCATTGGTCGGCGTTACGCTCCCACCATAGATGATTCTAACTTTCTCACCTATTACCGGAGTATCCTCCGCCAAGCGACCACGTATAAAGGAATGAACCTCTTGTGCCTGCTCGGGTGTGGCGCATTTACCTGTACCTACAGCCCAAATCGGCTCGTAGGCGATGATAGCATTATCGAAAGCCATCGCGCCATTTTTCTCTATGACGATATCCAGTTCTTCGGCGATCACCTCGAAGGCTCTTCTCGCCTGCCTCGCTGCACCTGACTCACCTAAACAGAGGATGGGAATCAAGCCTGCCGCTCTGGCTGCCGCAAACTTCTCTGCGACGATAAAACTGGTCTCACCAAAGAGACGCCTGCGCTCGGAGTGCCCTACCAATACGTAACGACACCCTGCCTCAACCAGCATCTGACACGAGATTTCTCCTGTGTAAGCGCCAGTGTCGTGCTGACTCACATTCTGAGCCCCCAACTTTATTACTTTCTGCTCGTTGAGCAGTAAAGCGGTAAAGTCGAGATGCACATGGGAAGGACAGAGAACCACATCTACTTTTCCGTCAACGCCGTTCAGACACTGACTTGTAAACTGCTCTAACTGCGACCTACTACCGTGCAACTTCCAGTTGGCTGCTACAAACGGCTTGCGATGTCCCATCGGCAACTCCCTTGCGAAAGCGGGGCTGATAATATCCAGAGGATGCTCAGCTGACAAGTGCTATTTTTAAATTTTCGAACCGTTTGAACAAGATACAACCAGGGCGGCTAAAAAGCCGCCCTGGTTGTTCATTAAAACGCCGACTCTACCTGTTTGGCGATGCGTTGAGCCATGTCACGCACCTGCTGTTCATGCTCACCTTCGACCATGACCCGGATCAGCGGTTCGGTACCGGATTTACGCAACAGCACGCGACCACGACCAGCCAGCTCCTGTTCCACCTTGGCAACCTCATCCATGACCGCATCAGCAGCCAGCGGATCCTTGCCTTCGGCAAAGCGAACATTGACCAGCACCTGCGGGAACTTGCTCATGCCGGAGCGCAGCTTGGCCAGCGGCATCTCGGCACTGCGCATGGCGGTAAGCACCTGCAAGGCGGCCACGATGCCATCACCCGTGGTGGTCTGATCCAGACAGATAATGTGGCCGGAGTTCTCGCCACCGATGCGCCAGCCCTTCTCTTCCATCATCTCCAGCACGTAGCGGTCACCCACCTTGGCACGGGCAAACGGAATGCCCAGGGTCTGCAGTGCCAGCTCCAGGCCCATGTTGGCCATCAGGGTGCCGACGACACCGCCTTTGAGGCGACCATTGCGCAGGGCATCGCGCGCGATGATATAGAGCACTTCGTCACCGTCGATAAGATAGCCGGTATGGTCGACCATGATCAGACGGTCGCCATCACCATCAAAGGCAACCCCCAGATCAGCCTTGCACTCCAGCACCTTGGCAACCAGCGCTTCAGGTGCAGTCGAACCGACACCATCGTTGATGTTGAGACCATCCGGGGCACAGCCCATGGTGATCACGTCGGCACCCAGCTCGCGGAAAACCGACGGGGCGATGTGATAAGTGGCACCGTGGCCGCAGTCGACCACCATCTTCACCCCGTCCAGATTCATGTGGGAGGGGAAGGTGCTCTTGCAGAATTCGATATAGCGACCGGCGGCATCATCAATACGCACCGCTTTGCCAAGTTCGGCAGACTCGACACACTTGAGCTCGTGATCCAGCTCGGCTTCGATAGCCAGCTCGACATCATCGGGCAGCTTGGTGCCATCGGCGGAGAAGAACTTGATGCCGTTGTCATAGAAGGGGTTGTGGGAAGCGCTGATGACGATACCGGCTTCGGCACGGAAGGTGCGAGTCAGATAAGCAACCGCCGGTGTTGGCATCGGCCCCATCAGAATGGCTTTAAGGCCTGCCGCGGAGAGCCCCGCTTCCAACGCAGACTCCAGCATATAGCCAGAGATGCGGGTATCTTTACCAATCAACACCTTTTTGGTGCCCTTCTTGGAGAGCACCTTGCCGGCAGCCCAACCTAATTTCATCACGAAATCAGGAGTGATCGGGAATTCGCCAACCTTGCCGCGCACACCATCGGTACCGAAATACTTTCTTGCCATTGTCTGTTCTCTTTATTATCTGGAAATAAAATCTTGTCCCGTCATTGCCAGCCAACCGACGCGCAATGCGTCCATGGTCTCCCGTACATCGTGAACCCTGATGATGCGAGCCCCATGCTGCATGCCGATAAGGGCGCATGCCAGACTGCCCGCCAGACGCTCATCCACCGGACGGCCCAGCAGGTTGCCTATCATAGACTTTCGCGACATACCCACCAATAGCGGCAAGCCATAATCAAGCAGTTCCTTTTGAGCCGCCAACAGCTGATAGTTGTGCGCAAGGGTCTTGCCAAAGCCATATCCCGGATCCAGCAACAGATCTTCGCGCCGGATCCCGGCGGCCAGACAAGCCGCAATGCGCTCATCAAAAAAGGCGCGCACCTCTCCGATCAGATCGTCATAGTGGGGCTCGACCTGCATGGTTCGCGGCTGTCCCTGCATATGCATCAGGCAAACAGGGACAGCAGCCTCGGCAGCTGCCTGCAGTGCTCCCTGCTCTTGCAACGCACGCACATCGTTGATCAGATGGGCGCCGACCTTGCAACCCTCCCGCATCACCGCCGCTTTGGAGGTATCGAGGGAGATCATCACATCCAGCTCACGGACAATCTGTTCCATGACAGGAATGACCCTGTCCAGCTCCTCCTGCTCACTCACATCGGGCGCACCAGGGCGGGTTGACTCGCCACCGATGTCAATGAGGGTCGCACCGTCAGAGACCATCTGCCGCGCATGGGCCATCGCCCGTTCAAACTGGTTGAAATTGCCGCCATCGGAGAAGGAGTCAGGCGTCACATTGAGGATCCCCATCACATGGGGACGATCGAGGGAGAGGCTGAGCCCCTTGCTAATTAACTGCATTTTCACGTCCATCTGATAAAGAAAAACCCCGGGCAAGCCCGGGGTTTGGAGAGTCACGATTATTTGGCCGGAGCGTCGTTGGCTTTGTCGATAGTAACATCCGCCACCGATGCAGCCTCATCGACCGGCTTGGCCTCGGCAGCCACAGTGGAACCGCCTTGCGGGGTATCACCGTGCTCGTCATGCCAGTTGCTCGGAGCACGAACCTCGCGGCGCGCCATCAGATCATCGATCTGCTTGGCGTCGATGGTCTCGTACTTCATCAGCGCATCTTTCATGCTGTGCAACACGTCCATGTTATCCAGCAGGATCTGCTTGGAACGGGCGTAGTTGCGGTCGATGACCTGCTTGACCTCGGCATCGATGACGCGAGCGGTATCGTCGGACATGTGCTTGGCCTTGGCCATGCTGCGACCGAGGAACACTTCACCATCTTCTTCCGCGTAGAGCATTGGGCCGAGACGCTCGGACATACCCCACTGGGTCACCATCTTGCGTGCAATTTCAGTTGCCCGCTCGATGTCGTTGGAAGCGCCAGTAGAAACCTTCTCGGCACCGTAGATCAGCTCTTCTGCCAGACGACCACCATACAGGCTGGAGATCATTGACTCCAGATGCTGTTTGGAGTGGCTCCAGCGATCCTGCTCCGGCAGATACATGGTCACACCCAGCGCACGACCGCGCGGAATGATGGAGACCTTGTACACCGGGTCATGATCCGGAACCAGACGACCAATGATGGCGTGACCGGCTTCGTGATACGCAGTCATCTCTTTCTCGGACTCTTTCATCACCATGGAGCGACGTTCCGCACCCATCATGATCTTGTCCTTGGCCTTCTCGAACTCGGCCATGGAGACCACTCGGCGGCTCTCACGGGCAGAGAAGAGGGCAGCTTCGTTGACCAGGTTGGCCAAATCCGCACCGGAGAAACCGGGTGTACCACGGGCAATCAGCGCCGGATTGACGTCATCCGCCAACGGAACTTTGCGCATATGCACTTTCAGGATCTGCTCACGACCACGGACATCCGGCAGACCGACCACCACCTGACGGTCGAAACGGCCCGGACGCAGCAATGCCGGATCCAGTACGTCAGGACGGTTGGTGGCAGCGATGACGATGATGCCTTCATTGCCTTCGAAACCATCCATCTCGACCAGCATCTGGTTAAGGGTCTGCTCACGTTCATCGTGACCACCGCCCAGACCGGCGCCACGCTGGCGACCGACCGCATCAATTTCATCGATGAAGATGATGCAGGGGGAGGATTTCTTGGCCTGTTCGAACATGTCACGCACCCGGGAGGCACCGACACCGACAAACATCTCCACGAAATCGGAACCTGAGATGGTGAAGAACGGCACCTTGGCCTCGCCCGCAATGGCCTTGGCCAGCAGGGTTTTACCGGTACCGGGAGGACCAACCAGCAGCACACCGGTCGGGATCTTGCCACCCAGTTTCTGGAATTTGCTCGGGTCGCGCAGATAGTCGACCAGCTCCTTCACCTCTTCCTTGGCTTCATCGCAACCTGCAACGTCAGCAAAGGTGGTCTTGATCTGATCTTCGCTCATCAGGCGAGCCTTGCTCTTGCCAAACGACATGGCACCTTTGCCACCGCCGCCCTGCATCTGACGCATGAAGAAGACCCAGACACCGATCAGCAACAGCATCGGGAACCAGGAGATAAAGATAGAGGTCAACAGAGACGGCTCTTCCGGCTTCTCGCCCATCACTTTGACATTGTGATTGAGCATGTCGTTGAGCAGCTGGGGATCCGGCGCAGGGATAATGGTGGTGAATCGTTCACCAGTACGCTTGACGCCATTAATGACCTTACCGTCCATCCGCACTTCACGGATCTGCTCTTGGGTCACCTCTTTAACGAAGCTGGAATAGTCCAGCTGGCGACTGGTGGTATCGCTGGGGCTGAAGCTATTGAACACCGACATCAAAACGACGGCGATGACCAGCCACAGGATTAAGTTTTTCGCCATGTCACTCAAATCAGTAACCTCGCAGACTGACAGTTAACGATGAAGGTTAGGGTACTACAGTTTAAAACCGGTAGCCACAATGTAGACTTCCCGTGATCTGGCGCGGGATGAGTCTGGTTTACGAATTTTGACGGCGGAGAAAAGTTTACGAATTTCATTGAGATAGGCATCAAAGCCCTCTCCCTGAAACACCTTCACCACGAAACTGCCGTCACTGCGCAATACCTGATTGCACATGTCCAGCGCCAGCTCGACCAGATACATGGCGCGAGCCTGATCCACCTGCTGGGTACCGCTCATGTTGGGCGCCATATCAGACATCACGACATCGACCTTGTCAGGACCCACTCGCTCCAGCAAGGCGCCAAGCACAGTTTCCTCCCGAAAGTCCCCTTGCAGGAAATCGACACCAGCAATGGGATCCATCGGCAAAATGTCACATGCGATGACGCGACCCGAATCACCAACCTGTTCAACCGCGAACTGGGACCAACCACCGGGGGCTGCCCCCAAATCCACTACGGTCATGCCATTTTTCAGCAAGCGATCCTTGCCCTGGATCTCGTCAATTTTGAAAACAGCACGAGAACGCAGGCCCATTTTCTGGGCTTTTTTGACGTATTGATCGTCGAAATGTTCTTTTAACCAGCGAGTTGAACTGGGGGAACGTTTTTTCTGGGTCATGATAATCGACTTTAAAAAACCACAAGGGTTATTAGTATTAAGGGCTAAGTGGGGGTAGAATACGCCCCTTTCAACCCTGACTTATGAAGA
The DNA here is from genome assembly GCF_027705695.1 of Aeromonas sp. QDB62. Taxonomy (NCBI): domain Bacteria; kingdom Pseudomonadati; phylum Pseudomonadota; class Gammaproteobacteria; order Aeromonadales; family Aeromonadaceae; genus Aeromonas; species Aeromonas sp. QDB62. Next base: position 87,350 of record NZ_JAPDCD010000016.1, read on the forward strand.
AATTGCGATGATTCTCAACAATAAACAGAAACAGTACCTCAAGGGCCTTGCCCATAGCCTCAAGCCGGTCGTCCTGCTGGGTCAGCATGGTCTGACCGAAGGTGTACTGGCCGAGATCGATCTGGCACTGAACCATCACGAGCTGATCAAGGTTAAGGTTGCCTCTGAAGATCGCGAAATGAAACAACTGGTTATGGATGCTATCGTCCGTGAAACCGGTTCAATCAAGGTGCAAAGCATGGGTCATGTGCTGACCATTTATCGTCAAGCCAACGAACCCAAAATCCAGCTGCCCCGCAAGTAAAAGGAAAGAGCATCGCTCTTTCCTTATTCCACTTCTTCCCGAGTCGCTTGCCAAAGTAGTCGCAAAGCCCTTAACCTGCGATGAATACTTCCGGACACGCATTGTGGCTCACCATCCCATTCTGACCGACGATGAGCTGGCCATGCTGCGGGACTTGGGGAGCAATCAGGACACCCATGTTCTGAGTGGTCACCTCGACGCCCCCATGCTTGGCTTGCTGCAAAAAGCCGAACACCTTGTACTCGAAGCCCGCTTCGCAGGCCATCAGCTGCGTTTTCCTCTGACGTTTACCCAAGGGGAAGACGGCTTTGTCGAACCTCGGCTATCTGCACCGGTCATCAGGGAGCTGGGGTTTGCGCAACCGCGCGCCTGGCGTCTCACCCAAAAAGCCAAGCTTTGCAGCGAACTGGGCCTGTTTCAGGTACTCAGCCTCTCCCTCAATGGCCTTATCGTGGAAAATTTGCCCATCGACATGGTGGCCGATACGCCCATCAACGGCGAGCTCTGCATCGAGCAAGAGGCCCCTTTTCCACTGCAGGGACGACTGGTAAGGCGAATCAAGATCAATGCAGATCATGCCACCTGGGCGCTGAGCTTTCAGATGAGCGAGAGCAACATAGAACGGCTGCGCCACTGGCTGTTCCAGCGTCATCAGGACGCCTTTACCGAGGCGTATCTGTCCTGATCAGTCGTGATACCGATAAAGACAAACAGGGGAGCGCCAGCCCCCCTGTTTCATCCTCTGTGGCATTCGCTTAGATATAAGCGACTTCCAGCACTTCGTACTCCACATCACCGCCCGGCGTCTTGACGATAGCGACATCGTCCACTTCCTTGCCAATCAGGGCACGAGCAATGGGTGAGTTGACGGAGATGAGGTTCTGTTTGATATCAGCCTCATCGTCACCCACGATGCGGTAGACCACCTCTTCCTCTGTCTCGCTCTTGAGCAGAGTAACGGTCGCGCCAAAAATCACACGGCCGTTGTTGGTCATCTTGGTGACGTCGATCACCTGGGCATTGGAGAGCTTGGCTTCAATCTCCTGGATGCGGCCCTCACAGAACCCCTGCTGCTCGCGAGCGGCATGGTATTCGGCGTTTTCCTTCAGATCGCCGTGCTCACGGGCATCGGCAATCGCTTCGATAATCTGGGGACGAAGCTCGGTCTTGAGATAATCGAGCTCTTCGCGCAGCTTCTCAGCGCCGCGAACAGTCATCGGAGTATGATTCATAGTCGAAACCTGGGTTGCTTGAAAATAGAAGCTGCGGCTATCTGCAAGGAGGCCGCAGCAATCGGTTCGGATGAGGCATCTTAATATGAAGCCAACACAAAATCCACGTCAGCCCCCTGATGCAGATCCCACTTGCGGCATCGTCATTACTCTCGCCTACTTCCCTTCCGGCACTGAAATGGGCGCCGATACGGTCGGTTTGCCCTGCATGATGGCGATCTCCACCCGCCGGTTCATCCGACGATTTTCCGGAGTGGTGTTGGGCACCAGTGGCTGGGAATCCGCCATGCCCTGCACCACCAGCCGCCCCGGATCAAAACCGGGGACCTTGATCATCTGGTGCGCCACCGCCACCGCCCGTTGCGATGACAGCTCCCAGTTGGACTGGAACAGCTCATCTTCGGTCGCCACGTTGTCGGTGTGACCGGAAATGGTGATTTCCCCCGGCACATCCTTAAGCAGGGTCGCCACCTTGCGAATGACTGGCCAGAACTGGGGCTGCAGAAACGCCGAACCGGCCGGGAACGACGCTTTTTCCCTGATCCGAATAATGATCTGCTGGCCCAGCGCCTCGATCTCGATAGCGCCATCCTGGATCTGATCTTTCATCTGCTCGGCAAGGGCTTTGGCCAGGGTATTGGACTGCTGCTGCGCCTTCTGTGCATCCTGAGCGGTATCGCCCCCCGTCTGCTTACCATCACTCTTGTCCTGACCACCGGCCTGATCCGACTCGCCGGGCAGAAATTCCAGCTCGGTCTGGGTCATATCGATGGTCTGCTGCATCACTGTATCAATGGGCGTGGGCTCAGGGCGACCGGGCCTGAACTCCTGGGCAATCACCGAGGTTCCCTTGGGAATATCTTTCACCTCGAGGATGTTCTGTACCCCGAATGCCTTGTCCATGGAACCGGCTATCTGCTTGAACTTCTGCACATCCATCTCGGCAAAAGAGAGCAGCAACACGAAGAAGCACATGAGCAGCGACATCAGGTCAGCAAAGGTGCCCATATAACCGGGCAGCCCTGGTGGCGGGCACTTGCAATCAGACATAGCGCCCCCTATTCGGTGCCGGTATTACGTTTGGACTGGTTCAGATAGTTCTGCAGCATGGACTGGATCACCCGCGGATTCTGACCATCCTGAATCCCCATAATCGCATCGAGGATCAGGGTACGACTGAGTTTCTCCTCCCCGCTGCGCAGCTCCAGCTTGTCGGCGATGGGAATCGCTATCATGTTGGCCTCAATCGCACCGTAGAGGGTGGTGAGCAAGGCCACCGCCATCGCCGGACCGATCGACTTGGGGTCACTCATGTTGGCCAACATGGCCACCAAGCCCACCAGCGTACCTATCATCCCCATGGCCGGGCCCAGATCCCCAAGGGTACGGAAAACCTTGATGGCAATGACATGACGCTCGGCAGTCAGGTCAATATCCTTTTCCATCACGGCACGCACCACATCGGCATCGTGACCATCCACCAGCATGTCGATCCCTTTTTTCATAAATGGATTGGGGATCTCTGCAGCCTCCAGTGCCAGAAAGCCCCCTTTGCGAGCCGCGTCAGCCAGTTCAACTGCTTTGGTGATCAGGTCTTCAAGTTTGTCGCCCTTGTACATAAAGGCTTTACCCGCCACCTTGAATGCCATCAGGAACTGGCCAATGTTGAACTTCATCATGGCGATGAAGATGGAACCCAATATGGTGATGTAGACCGATGGCATATCCACGTACATGCTCATGGGCCCACCCAGCAGCATGCCGTACACCACCACCCCGAAACCCAGCACTATCCCTATAAGACTGCCTAGATCCACGTCCCTACTCCTGTCACCGGTTCTTATGTCTATTTATAGTTTGTTGAATTTTCTGCTATTGCGACCCATGCGGCAAGCATGCATCTACTGAGAATGATGGCTCATTATCGGCCAGTTTAGCGAGAGTTTGAGGGGGCAGTGCTTTTCTGCCTCCCCCCTGTGGACGGTCGATGTTAATATAAGCCGTTTTTTTCAATCCCCGAGGATGGACATGGCCAGTAAAAAAATCGACCGCCTGAGTTTTGATGCCACTCTGGAAGAGCTGGAAACCATCGTTCATCAGCTGGAACAAGGTTCCCTACCCCTGGAAGAGGCGCTCAAGCAGTTCGAGCAAGGCGTTCATCTGGTACGGGCCGGTCAGCAGAAGCTGGAACTGGCCGAACAGAAGATCCAGATCCTGCTCAGTCAAGCCGATGGCAGTGACCAGCTCGCCCCCTTCCAGCCAGAACAAGGAGAGGAGTGAGTGGCGCTGGACCATTTTTCCCGTCTGCATCGTCAGCGTATTGACGACTGTCTGTCAGCACAACTTGAATCCTTGCCCGCCATGGCGCCGCGCCTGCGCGATGCCATGAGTTATGGCCTGCTGCTGGGCGGCAAGCGGGTGCGCCCGTTTCTGGTCTACGCGGTCGGCGAAATGCTGGGCGTCAAGAGCGAACTGCTGGATGGCCCTGCGGCTGCCGTGGAGTGCATCCACGCCTACTCCCTGCTGCACGATGACCTGCCCGCCATGGATAACGACGACCTGCGTCGCGGCCAGCCGACCGTCCACAAGGCGTTCGATGAAGGCACAGCCATTTTGGCGGGTGATGCCCTGCAGACGCTGGCGTTCTCCATTCTGGCAGACCATCCGATGCCCGCTACGCTACTGGGCAACCGGGTGCGGATGCTGAGTACCCTCGCCCGCGCCTCCGGCTATCTTGGTATGTGTGGCGGTCAGGCGCTGGATCTGCAGGCCGAAGGGCGCCAGATCTCGCTCGCCGAGCTGGAGCAGGTACACCGCCACAAGACCGGTGCGCTGATTGAATGCGCCGTGGCGCTCGGCGCCCTGTGCAAAGCCGATGTCGATGACGCCACGCTGGCTGCCCTGCAAACCTATGCCGCCGCGATTGGCCTCGCCTTTCAGGTGCAGGATGACATCCTCGACATCACAGGTGATACCGCCACCCTGGGCAAGCCGCAAGGTTCTGACCTGGCGCTGGAGAAAAGTACCTATCCGGCCCTGCTCGGACTCGAAAATGCCCGTGAGCTGGCTCGCGAACTGCATGGGAAAGCCTTAACAGCCCTGCAATCCTTGCCCTACAATACCGACATTCTGGAAGCGTTTGCCGATTACATCATCGAGCGAACCCACTAAACGCTGGATAACAGTAACAATATGAGCGTTGATATTAGCAATTTCCCCAACCTGGCCCTCGCGGACACTCCGGTCGAGCTGCGTTCCTTGCCCAAAGATCGGCTGCCGGTGCTGTGCAACGAGCTGCGCGAATATCTGCTGCGCTCTGTCAGCCGCTCCAGCGGACACTTTGCCTCCGGTCTCGGCACGGTCGAACTGACCGTGGCCCTGCACTACGTCTACAACACCCCGTTCGATCGGTTGATCTGGGATGTGGGCCATCAGGCCTATCCCCACAAGATCCTGACCGGGCGCCGTGATCAGATCCACACCATCCGGCAGAAGGATGGCCTGCACCCCTTCCCCTGGCGTGGCGAGAGCGAGTACGACGTGCTCTCCGTCGGCCACTCCAGCACCTCCATCGGTGCCGCCCTCGGCATGGCGGTCGCCGCCGAGAGCGAAGGGCTGGGTCGCAAGGTGGTGGCGGTGATCGGTGACGGTGCCATTACCGCAGGGATGGCGTTTGAAGCGCTCAACCACGCCGGCGATGTTCACAAGGACATGCTGGTGATCCTCAACGACAACGAGATGTCCATCTCCGAGAATGTCGGCGCGCTCAACAACCATCTGGCCCGGGTCATGTCCGGCAAGCTCTACACCACCATCCGCGAAGGCGGCAAGAAGGTGCTGGCAGGTCTGCCGCCGGTCAAGGAGCTGGCCAAGCGAGCCGAAGAGCACCTCAAGGGGATGGTGGTGCCCGGCACCCTGTTCGAGGAGTTTGGCTTCAACTATATCGGCCCCATCGACGGTCACGATATTGAGGCGCTGGTCGAGACCCTGCGCAACATGCGCAACCTCAAGGGCCCGCAACTGCTGCACGTCAAGACCAAGAAGGGCAAGGGTTACGAGCCGGCGGAGAAAGACCCCATCGGTTATCACGCCGTGCCCAAGTTCAATCCGGACGAGTGCTCCCTACCCAAGGCGAGTGGTGCCAAACCGACCTTCTCTGCCATCTTTGGCCAGTGGCTGTGCGACATGGCCGCCAAAGACGAGAAGCTGGTCGGTATCACCCCCGCCATGCGCGAAGGCTCGGGGCTGGTGAAATTCAGCCAGCAGTATCCGGATCGCTACTTCGATGTGGCGATTGCCGAGCAACATGCAGTCACGTTCGCCGCCGGTCTCGCCATCGCCGACAAGAAGCCGGTGGTCGCCATCTATTCGAGCTTCCTGCAGCGCGCCTACGATCAGGTGATCCACGACGTGGCGCTGCAAGACCTGCCGGTGCTATTCGCCATCGACCGGGCCGGTCTGGTGGGTGCCGACGGCCCGACCCATCAGGGGGCGTTCGACATCAGCTTCCTGCGCACCGTGCCCAACATGGTGGTGATGACGCCCTCCGACGAGAACGAATGCCGCCAGATGCTCTATACCGGCTATCTTCATCAGGGCCCTGCCGCCGTGCGCTACCCGCGCGGCAGCAGCCTGAGCGATGCGCCCATCTCGTCAGAGATGCAGGCGCTGGCGCTTGGCAAGGGACGAATCCTGCGGGAGGGCAAAGACACCGCCATTCTGGCCTTTGGTACCCTGCTGCACCACGCGAAAGCGGCCGCAGAGGCACTGGATGCCACTCTGGTGGACATGCGCTTCGTCAAACCGATGGATGAGGCACTGGTGCTGTCACTGGCGGCCAGCCACGATCACTTCGTCACTATCGAAGACAACGCCATCATGGGCGGCGCCGGTTCGGCAGTGAACGAGCTGCTGATGCGCAGCAAACAGTGCAAGCCGGTGCTCAACCTCGGCCTGCCGGATCGCTTCGTGGAACAGGGTACCCAGCAGGAGATCTATGCCCTGCTCGGTCTGGACGATGCTGGCATCCAGCGCAGCATCGAAACCTGGCTGCAAGCCTGATAAATACCTTTATTGCTAATGTGTAATGCCCGTCGAGTCACTATGACGGGCATTTCTACATAGGCCCCCATCCTCAAAGCTCAGCTCTTCACGGAAGTGCGTCCTAAATAACAGATCCCAATAGCGCTACACCTTCGCTGTGCATAGCCATTCCTCGGGAAAGGAGACACTGTATCCATGAAGTGTTTCACTCGGGCCAGCAGGCTGGCCATTCCTCTACATTGATGATTGCGCGTGATGGTTTTGGCTCGTCGGTAGTGGTGACGCAGCTTTTCCAGCATGGCGATTCAATGTAGTGATGTGATGGACGCCCCCTCCCTGCGCGGTCAGTTTCATACTTAGGCTGACAGCGTTCAACTTGGGGGATCACCACATGAACACGATCAAAGTAGTTGGAATCGATATTGCTAAGTCTGTTTTTCAGGTGTGTGTATGGATGGCTGATGGTTCTGTTGCCTGGAATCGTAAAATATCTCGCCAGAAACTGCTCCACACGTTGCGCCAGTTTCCACCGCAAACACTGATTGCTATGGAAGCTTGCTCAACATCTCATTTCTGGGGACGAGCACTGATATCGATGGGCTATGACGTAAAGCTCATTCCCACACAGCATGTCAAAGCCTTTGCAAGACACCAGAAGAATGATGCCAACGATGCATTAGCTATTTGTGAAACAGCTTGCCGACCAGGGATCCACTTCGTCTCAGTTAAAACTACAGAACAACAAGATATCAAGGCGTTACGTAGTGCTC